>SOIK01000119.1 GCA_004377245.1 Sulfurovum sp.
TTTTATAATATTTTAAATAAATTTCGCTATAATTTCGCCCTAAGTTGTCTCACCTAAGAGTGTTGCAACAACCCTATTTATTTACAAATATGGAAGAGCAAAATGCTAGAATGGATTAGTTATCCATCACAAATTAAACTAAAAGGTCTCAAAATGAGAAAAGAAATTCACCCAGATTACGTTGAGTGTAAAGTTACATGTGCTTGTGGAAACAAGTTTGAAATTAGAACAGATAAAGCAGAGATGAGTATCGATATTTGTAATGAATGTCACCCATTCTTTACAGGTTCTGAGAAAATTCTTGATGCTGCTGGTAGAGTTGAGAAGTTTAAAAATAAATATAAACTCAGTTAAGTGTGACCGCATAGAGAGCAAAGCTCCCTATCCTTACGCTTCAATGCTAAAGCATGACTTAGAAAAAAACTAAATTTTTTTCTGAACGCTAGGTTCCCTTCAGCAGGGAGCTCAAGCGACTAGTCGCTTTTATTGGCTTTATACTAGTCACTTATTTTCTTCAAACACCAAAGTTATTTATCATGTTAACATTTATCCCTACTCCTATTGGAAACCCTCAAGACATTACTATTAGAGCTATGAAGCTTTTTGAAAAAGCAGAGCTATTTTTATGTGAAGATACACGTCAGACCAAACGGCTTTTACGACTTCTAGAAGAGCGGTTTGATATGGCGTATCCTGATGCAGAGTTTTACTCTTTTAATGAACATAACGGAGAAGAACGTCTAGAGCAATTTGGTACTATTTTGGGTTCAAAAGAGGTGGTATATGTCAGTGATGCAGGGATGCCTGTTGTCTCTGATCCAGGGCAAATACTTGTAGAGTATTGTCAAGAAAACAACATCACCTATGATGTACTTCCAGGGGCTAGTGCCGTCATTACAGCGTATGCTGCAAGTGGTTTTGAAGAGGGAAGATTCCTCTTTTTTGGTTTTTTACCTCATAAAGGAGCTGATAGAAGTTCTGCACTCAGTGAAGCGATGAACAATGGTTACAATACGGTACTTTACGAGTCTCCACATCGTTTGGAAAAGTTCTTAAAAGAAGTGGCTGCAGTAGAAGAAGATAGAGAACTTTTTTTAGCCAAAGAGATAAGTAAGAAATTTCAAACCTATTTTAGAGGTACCGCTAAGGAACTGGATGAAAAGTTCAAAGAGATCACGATCCGTGGAGAGTGGGTTGTGATCATAAGTGCAAAAAAAGGTACTGAAAAAAGTCTTCATTTTGACGAAGTTTTACAGTTAGATCTACCTCCAAAGCCTAAAGCAAAACTCCTTGCAAAACTGAGTGATAAGAGTGTCAAAGAGTGGTATAACGAACTCATGAAAAAGTAGAGCTTCGCCCTCATCCTTCATACAGCAAAAAAAAGGTAAAATCATATCTATGATAATTTATGGAAAACAGGTTTGTCTCTATGCTTTAGAACAACACCCAGATACGATTACGACTGTCTATGTAGCTAAAAAAGGGATACTCCCTCAAAAGTTATTTCATGAGCACCACGATAAGATTAAATTTTTAGAAGAGAAGTGGGCTCAGTCTATGAGCAAGGGTGGGAACCATCAAGGTATCTTGCTTGAAGTCTCTGACTTTGAACAAAGTAACCTCTCACAGATAAAGAAAAATGATTTTATCGTGGTGCTTGACGGTTTGACTGATGTTGGGAATATTGGTGCGATTGTACGAAGTGCTTATGCACTTGGTGCTGATGCCATTATTGCTACAGGAGTGAAGCAGTTGAACTTTGCAGCGATTGCGCGTACCAGTTCAGGTGCTTTACTTGATATGCCTTTCATGGTGACACATAATATTTTAGATGTTTTCAATGAACTACAACAAGTAGGCTTTGCTTTCTATGGTGCATCTATGGATGGTGAAGCCGTGCAGTCCATGACATTTGAGTCTAAACGTGTACTTGTGTTGGGAAGTGAAGGTGAGGGGCTTTCTCGGAGGGCAAAATCAAAGATAAATTATAAGATCTCCATAGAGATGAAACATGCATTTGACTCCCTGAATGTCAGTGCAGCAGCAGCGATTTTAATACATAGGATGGGTTATGCAGTTAAATGAGATACTTGAAGAAAACAGCGTAAAAGCAATAAGTAAGAGAACCAATATTGCTGAAGATAATATTGAGGCACTGATAGCAGGTGATTTTGATACGTTAAAAAAAGTGAAAACACTAGGGTTTATCTCTATCATAGAACGTGAGTATAAAGCAGATCTAGGTGCTTTAAAAGAGCAGGCTCTCTCTCACTATGCACAATATAATGATGAAGAGAGTATTACACTTGGACTTCCTCTCATGGAAGAGAAAAAAGGTAAATCTAAATTGTTCTTACTATTTGTTTTGGTGCTTTTAGGATATGCCTCTTGGTATTTTTTTACACAATTTGATAAAAAACAGTTAAGTGGGTTGCTTCCATTTGCCGAAGAGAAAGCAGGTCAAATCCTTATGCCTAAAGAAGCAAATAATAATGCAGAATTGAGTATAGAAAATGTGATAGCCCCTACGCAGACTGATGCCACTCTTGTGACAGAGAGTTCCGCTGTTACAGATAGTGGAATCCAAGTGCAAGAGAATAGTGTTAATGAAGATGGGAATAGATCATAAGATCATTTATATAAGCGAAAAAGAGAGAAAAAATGTTTGATGAAATACAATTTGAAAAGATAAACCGATTACCAAAGTATCTTTTTGCAGAGATCAATGAACTTAAGATGGAAGCAAGAAGAAGAGGGGAAGATATCATAGATTTTTCTATGGGAAATCCGGATGCTCAAACGCCTCAACCTATTATCGATAAATTATGCGAAACAGTTCAACGCCCAAAAACACATGGTTATAGTGCAAGTAAAGGGATCTATAAACTTCGTTTGGCGATGAGTAAATGGTATAAGCGTAAGTATAATGCTGATCTAGATCCAGATACTGAGATCGTTGCTACGATGGGAAGTAAAGAGGGATTTGTTCACTTAGTACAAGCTATCTCAAATCCCGGAGATGTAGCTATTGTTCCAGACCCGACGTACCCTATCCACTCTCAAGCATTTATTTTGGCAGGCGCAAATGTTGAGAAGATGAAACTTGTTTTTGATGAAGATACTTTTGAAGTAGATGAAGATCGTTTTTTAACAGACGTAGAAGAAGCCTTAGATAACTCTGTACCTCAGGCAAAATTCTTGGTAGTTAACTTCCCTCACAATCCAACTACAGCGACTGTAACACTTCAGTTTTATGAAAGACTGGTAGCACTTGCAAAAGAGAAACGTTTTTATATCATCTCTGATATTGCTTATGCAGATATCACTTTTGATGGATACAAAACACCTTCTATTATGGAAGTAGAAGGTGCAAAAGAGGTAGCAGTTGAGTCATATACACTCTCTAAGAGTTATAATATGGCTGGCTGGAGAGTTGGTTTCATCGTAGGGAACAAAAAGCTCATAGGTGCACTGCAAAGCATTAAATCATGGTTAGACTATGGAATGTTCACACCTATTCAAGTGGCTGCTACTGTAGCACTGGATGAGCATGGGTATGTACCTGATGAGCAGATCATTCCTCGTTATCAGAAAAGACGTGATGTGATGATAGAAGCGTTTGGTAAAGCAGGTTGGCACTTGGCAAAACCGAATGCCTCTATGTTCATTTGGGGAAAAATCCCTGAAGTAGCAAGAGATATGGGCTCTTTAGAGTTCTCAAAACAGCTTCTCCTTCATGCAGGTGTTGCGGTAAGTCCCGGTATAGGATTTGGGAAATATGGTGATGAGTATGTACGTATCGCACTTATAGAAAATGAAAAGCGTATCCGTCAAGCAGCGAAAAACATTAAAAAGTTTTTAAAAGAGCTGGAAGAGGCAAAAAAATAATGGTTAAAATTGGTATATTGGGTGTAGGAACAGTTGGAGCAAGTGTTGCAAAGATTCTTGAAGAGAATGGTGATATCATTGAGGCACGTGCAGGTAAAAAGATAGTAGTTAAGTCTGGTGTGGTAAAAAACCTTTCTAAAGATCGTGGCGTTTCTATTGAACTGAGCGATAATCCTCTTGATGTAGTCAATGACCCTGAGATAGATATCGTAGTAGAGTTGATGGGTGGCGTAGAAGAACCTTATGCTCTTGTCAAAAAAGCACTTGAAAATGGTAAAGCAGTTGTTACTGCGAATAAGGCACTGCTCGCGTACCATCGTTACGAACTCCAAGAGATAGCAGGTGATATTCCTTTGATGTACGAAGCAAGTACAGCAGGTGGGATTCCTGTCATTGGTGCGTTGCGTACGGGACTTTCTGCTAACCATATAGAGTCCATTAAGGGTATCATGAACGGTACATGTAACTACATGCTTACTAAGATGATAAACGAAGGTGCACAGTATGATGAGATCCTTAAAGAGTCTCAAGAACTAGGCTACGCAGAAGCGGATCCTACTTTCGATGTAGGTGGTTTTGATGCTTCACACAAGTTGCTCATTTTGGCAAGTATCGCGTATGGCATAGATGCAAAGCCTGAAGATATCCTTATCGAAGGTATCGAAAATATAACCCAGACAGATGTATCCTTTGCTAAAGAGTTTGGCTATGAGATAAAACTTCTTGGTATTGCTAAAAAAGTGGGTGAAGGTGTAGAGTTACGTGTTCATGCTACGATGATACCTCAAGAGAGCATGATAGCCAAAGTAGATGGTGTGATGAATGCGGTTACCATAGTAGGTGACCGTGTAGGTGAGACGATGT
>SOIK01000044.1 GCA_004377245.1 Sulfurovum sp.
ATATCCCCAACTCTTTATTCTTAGGTAACTTACTCTCATCTTCTATGATAATCGCGAAAGGTATGGGTTTTTCTAAGGCTTTTATTTTCTCTTTTGCAAGATAGAGGGGTTTATCGGAAGTAATTATAAGTGTTTTATTATGGTAGTTGAACTCAATGTTGGCACTGTTAGAGGCTTCATGTAAAAATACTGTAAGGGTATAAATGAAACTTAGCCAGAGTAATGTTTGTTTTTCTGGTAACAGAGGTTCAAAACTTTGAAAGAGAGGTTTATGGAGTAGTTCTTTCCCATGCATACGTAAGAGTAATGAAGTTAGAAGCATCTGTTCATGTGTAAAACCATAATTCAACTCTTGCATCGCGATGTAAAATGCGTGCTGGTGTGATTTATATATGTTCAATGTTTTCCCTATACTGGAAAGTTTAAGTGCCCAAAGCAGTTCAGACTCATACTGCTGTTTATCTTTTATATCTATCTGGAGTCCAGCATAAAGCTTAGAAGCAATTTTGAGTTTACTTTTCTTCTTTTTCTCTATATTGACTAAAGGCTTAAATCTATCCAAGATAGAGGTGATACTTGGATTTATTCTGTTTGGAAACTTGAGATTATCATCTCTTAGTAATTGCTCAAGAAAAACCCCTTCTCTTACTCCCACAGAACTGCTGACAACATATTGTGTATCAATGAAGGCTAGTATCTCATTGAAAATGAGTGTACCTTCTCTGATAGTGTCATACCGGTTTTTTTTAAGCCCAAATTTCTTTAAATTCTTCGCAGAGGAGAGAGGTATATTCTCAAGATAGGCTTTATGTGTATTTACATTATAGGTAAAAGCATGTAGTTTGTCCAAGGGGTGATTACCGTGCTTCATAATGCCCTTACTAAGTGCTCTTGCTGTTCCCCCTATGCCTATGGCTAAAGAGTGTCTAAAGTGCTTAGGAAGCTTTTCTAGTTCATCTGCGATGTATGCTTTTGCTTTTTTATTTATCTCTTGAATGGGCATCTTTTTGTCAAAAAAGAGTTCTTTAAGTCTTACGGTACCTAAGTTAAGAGAATAGGTATCAGATATATGACCATTTTGAATGAGAGCCATGTCAGATGAGCCTCCACCTATATCTATAGTGATACCTTCATTGATAGGAAGTAAGTTGTTCGCCGCTATGGCTCCGTATTTTGCTTCTTTGTTCCCATCGATTATTTTGATAGCCAATCCAAGTTCACTCCGTATCCACTTCACAAAGAGTTTACCATTTGGAGCATCTCTAAGTGCAGAGGTAGCCACACAGAGTGTTTTATGGGCTTGATATTTTTGGATAGTGTGAAGAAAGGATTGGAGGGTTAAAAAAGCTCTTTTGATACCGATGGGTTGGAGATGACCCTCTTTTTCATAAGCACCTTCTCCGATGCGGACTTTAGACTTTTGTTCACAAATAAGATGAAAGCCATAACGGCTGGTTTTTTCGAAGATAACAAGTCTGGCTGAATTTGAACCGATATCGATGATAGCAGTTCGTTTTGCCATAATACTTTTTTACTCTTCCTCTTGAAGTTTGTCGAATTTAAATTTAAGCTCTTCAATGTTTTCAACATTATCTGGATCTGAGATAATGCAGTCCACAGGACATACAGCGATACATTGAGGTTCATCAAAATAACCTATACACTCTGTACATCTATCTGCATCGATAAGATAAACAGGATCATTCTCTTCAATTGCCTCACTTGGACACTCTTCTCTACATGCATCACATGCAATACATTCATCATTTATTAAAAGGGCCATTTTATCCTCTGTTTGAGCTATATTTATTCTCTTATATATACTCTATTAAGTTATTTATACGAGTTATAACTCAACAAAGCTTATGCTTTATTTAAAAAGAAATATTTTTTAGATTTTATTGAGATAGCGTGGGCATTCTTGCCCACTACAAAATAGATAAGAAGTGATTGCAATAAGATTTTTTAACTTATTTTTTTAGGGAAACAAAATCTATATCCACGTCTTCTTACCGTTTCGATGGTAGTAATGTCGAGTGGCTTATCCATTTTTTGACGAATTTGGTTAATAGCCACTTCAATAACATTTGGTGTAACAAGCTCAGGTTCTTCCCAGATAGCATCAAGAAGCTGTTCCTTGGAGACAATTTGGTCTTTATGCATCGCGAGGTGAGTAAGTACTTCAAACGGTTTCCCTTTGAGTTCTATTTCGTTTCCTTGATAGATGATCTTTTCCTCTTCCGGGTTGATGATGAGGTCTTCGATCTCGATGATATTAGAAGCACCAAAACGAAGTTTTGCTTCGATACGCACAAGTAAAATATCATGATCAAGAGGTTTTTGGATGAAGTCATCTGCACCAGCACGCAAGGCTTCTATCTCACTCTCTTTGTCTTCGCGAGGAGAGAGAACAATGACCGATGTCTTATGAGCATCTCTTTTTATTTCAGCGATAAGACCCATATCATTACCACCCACTTCTGCCCATCCAAGGAGTACTAGGTCGTAGTTTCTAATGTCAAGATAGTATTTTGCATCGCCAAGATTTTCTGCTACATCACATTGGTAGCCATTTTCTGTAAGAAGCTGGGAAAGTGTTTTGCCTAGTCCAACTTCATCTTCTATGATTAATACTCTCATAAGCGAACCTTTATCTTTAAGTTATATTTAATATTATAGCATAAAAATGGGGTTTCTGAAAGTTTTTAAAAAATTCTATATAAGGAATTAAGAAAAATTCCAAGAGTTACTTAATGCAACAGAGCATAGAGGTAAAATATCTGGTTTTGAAATCTTAAGCGTAAGTGTTTGAATGTGTGGATAAGTCGTACAGAGTAATGTTTTTACTCCAAGTAGAGCCTCTTCGAGAAGTTTATAGCGTTTTTCTTTGAGTTCTTTTTGTATCAAAAACACCATGTCTGCATAGTCGATAAAGTCTTCATCTGTATAGTCATAAGAGGCTTCTAGATCAATGATAACACGCTGTGGTCTGTCTCGTTCAAAGTCAAGCAAACCGATGATAACATCAAATTCTAAAGCCTCTATATGGATATTCATTTTATACTTTTCCCTCTTCTTTTTTGAAGAGTCGTACGATATTTGGAATATGTTTATAAAAGATGATCAGTGCAATGATCCAAATAGGTGCATGTGAACCAATGCCAGGTACCTCTGGATAGAGTATATAAGAAGCTATGATAAATGCAACTAGTCCGATAAGTGAAGAGAGTGATGAGATCTTTAATCCCTTACTTGCCCCTAACCATACAGCAATAGCAATGAATGCAGGAATAGGCATCATTACAAGAAATACACCAAAGCCTGTAGCAACACCTTTCCCCCCTTCAAAAAACAAAAATGCCGAAAAACAGTGTCCGACAACAGCAAGTACAGCTATCGTCCAAAGTACACTTTCCGGAGCCCCTAACATTTTGGCAACCAAGATGACAATAATGCCTTTAATAGCATCTAAAAAAAGTGTTGCTGCACCTAGTTTTTTAGCAAGTGAGGGATCTTGTTCTTTCACAACACGCAGTACATTGGTGGCTCCAATGTTACCACTTCCTGCATTTTTGATATCTACACCGGCAAATTTTTTGGCCAAAAGATATCCAAAAGGAATCCCTGCTATAAGGTAAGCTGCTAGATAGAGTATGATATTTTGATTCAGTAAGTCCATGATTTTAGTCCTAAGTTGATACGTGTATAGAGCAAAGCCCTATACACTACGCTAACGCTAAGTTCTCTTCAGTAGAGAGCTCACATGACTAGTCATGTTTTGTCAATTTACTGAAGTAAAACTATAAGTTGTTGTGCAATTTTAACCGAATTTTGCTAAAATAGCTAGATTATATAAGGATGAGTATGAGTATTGATTATAAAGCAGAAATAAATAGGCTTAAAAAAGAACTTGATGTAACAGTGGTTGCACACTACTATCAGCGTGATGAAGTATTTGAGATGGCAGATATCACTGGTGATAGTCTTGAGCTTGCACGTAAATGTAAAGCAGACAAAAACCCGTGGATTGTTTTCTGTGGTGTTGGGTTTATGGGGCAGAGTGTAAAAGTAATAGCTCCTGAAAAGCGTGTACTTATGCCTAAGATCGCCTGTTGTGCGATGGCACGTATGATAGATGCAAGTTACTTTGATGACTCTGTGGATTATATGGTCGAACGTGGTATCGCTAAAGAGAATATTTTACCTATTACCTACATCAATTCAGATGCGACAGTTAAGGCAAAAGTAGGTGAGATGGGCGGATTTGTTTGTACGTCATCAAATGCTTTTAAGATCATTGAAAAAGGGCTAGAGAGTGGAAAAAAGATTCTCTTTGTCCCAGATAGATGTTTAGGGCAAAACTTTGCTATACAGATGGGACTGAAGTCTTGTGTTATAGGTGTAGGCGAGTGTGATCCTAAAGAGGCGGATGTGATCTGTTTCAACGGTTTTTGTTCTGTACACCAACTCTTTACGGTAGATGACATAGAGTTCTATCGTAACAAATACCCAGGTATCAAGATAGCTGTACACCCAGAGTGTGACCCAAAGGTAGTTGCAGCAGCAGATTTCTCTGGTTCAACATCACAGCTGATCAAGTACGTGAATGACCTTGACCCAGAAGAGAAAGTGGCTATCGGTACGGAGTATAACTTGGTCAATAGAATGAGACAAGGTAATACCTATGTGCTCTCTTCAACCAAACCAGAGTGTCCTACGATGAATGAGACGACTCTTGAAGA
>SOIK01000223.1 GCA_004377245.1 Sulfurovum sp.
ACTTGCAGGACTCATCAAAGAAGAACTTAATGTAGAAGTAGATCACCAGCACTTTATAGGCAAAGAGGTGGAAAAACTCACTTCCATGATAACGGAAATGATGGTGAACATCTATGAAGAAAAAATGTCTCAGATCGATCCAGAGCAAAGACAAGAGATAGAGCGCATCTTATACCTTCAAGTACTTGACCCTCAGTGGAGAGACCACCTTTATGAGATGGATGTACTCAAAACAGGTATCGGACTTAGAGGCTACAACCAAAAAGATCCACTGACCGAGTACAAGCAAGACAGCTTTAAACTCTTTACTGACTTGGTACAACGTATCAAATATGAAGCAGTGAAAGTACTTCAACTTGTACAGTTTAACTTTGAATCTCCCCAAGAGGAAGAGGCTGCAGTTGAGCACATTAGAGAAAAGTTGGAGAGTGATATCGCTGAAACTTCACTCAATCAATCTTATGAAGAGGGTGTGATCACGGAAGATCTTAGCCGTAAACCTATATCAGGAACTAAAAAACCAAAAAGAAATGAGCCTTGCCCCTGTGGTTCTGGTAAAAAATATAAAAACTGTTGTGGACAGAGTGGACCGAAAAAAGGTCTTTTGGCATAATGTCCACTCCCGCTAAACTTCCCTTGCCTAACAAGAAGTTTGTTAAGCATATCATCAGACACTATCTGAAATACGACAGAGAGAACCCTTTTATCTTTATCTCCGCACTGCTAGCCTTTTTAGGTGTCTCAGCGGGTGTGATGGTGTTGATGATCGCTATGGGGATCATGAACGGAACACAAAAAGAGTTTACCAAACGTCTTTTTGTCATGAACTACCCTCTTACAGTACTTCCTCTTGAAGAAAACTCTGTCAATGACACACTCATACAAACTCTTTCCCAAAAATTCCCTCATTTAAAATTCAGTCCATACTACACCACTCAAGTCATCACTAGGAATGCTGGTGCAGTACAAGGAAGTTTGCTCTATGGTGTTGACTACAATAAAGAGAGTCAGATCAATCATATCTTTGCAAAAGCCAAAGGTGATACAGAGAGTAAATTTAGAGTCGTCGTAGGTGATGCTCTCTCTTTTGAGATGAATGCACCTAAAGGCGAAAAAGTAACCCTCTACTTTTCAGAGCAACAAGCCATCGGTTTTGGAACGATGCCTCTACAAAAACGTTTCATTGTAGATGGTGTTTTTGATTCAGGTTTGAAAGCCTATGATAAAGCCATCATGTACACTTCTCTCGAAGCTTTTGAGAAACTACTCAAGCGAGAACATGGGACCTATGATGGTCTGCATATCTACACTCAAAAGCCACTTAAAGAGATGGAAGCCATCAAAAACGCTTTACCACCTACTACAGTGATAGAGGGTTGGTGGCAACAAAATGGTAGCTTCTTTGCAGCGATGGAGATGGAGAAAAAAGCCCTCTTCTTGGTGTTACTACTTATTATACTTGTAGCATCACTGAACATCATCTCCTCTCTTTTGATGACTGTCATGAGCAGACGAAGCGAGATCGCTCTTATGCGTACACTGGGAGCCACTAAAGTAGAGATAAGGTCTATTTTCTTCAGACTAGGACTCATCATAGGAACAGCAGGCATAGTTGCAGGTACCCTACTTGGTAGTCTCGGTATATGGGTACTCAAAACCTTTGACCTCATCTCTATGCCTGAAGATGTTTACGGTACCTCTAAACTACCCGTAGACTTGACCATGAATGATTTTGGACTTATAATACTGGGGACTTCTATCATCATCTTACTCTCTGCACTCTACCCTGCGAAAAAAGCTTCACAGACAGATCCATTGACTGTGTTGAGGAATGAGTAAGGGATTCTACCTATCAACTCAACTCTCGTTCCCAAATTGTATTTGGGAATGCGCCCTGACTGCAAGGAGGAAGTGCCCTTGGGGTGCATATGAAAGTTCATTATGCAGTATGTATTTTTTTAGAAGTTCCCTTTATTTATTATGTTGATGTATGGATTCCCAAACACAGTTTGGGAACCAGTTAAGAGTTAATGCTATTTATTAATAATATGAGCAGGAGATTCAATCGTACGTTTTAAAAACTGTAGTGGCATAAGAAGTATATCTTGTGCTGCACTTGTCTTTACTTTTGGTTTATCTAGAGTCCCAGAGATTTTCAATCCAACTGTCATACTTTTGTCTTTGCCCATCAAAATATAACCTAACAGAGGAAGATTTCCAACAAATTTTCCCAGTTCTCTAGCTGTCTGTATGGCAAGATTCATTTTAATGGTTTTTGTCTTGATATTTACTTCTCCCTTACCAACGATCGTTGCAGAACCCCCTTTAATATAAACAGAGTCAAAAATTACTTTATCTCCTATCCTTCTATATTCAACAACTCCCTCTTGTATCTTAAATCCTTTTTTTGAAAAACCTGGATTTTGTAAAGTGGCTAAAGCTGGTATGGTATTCATAAATGCCAAAGTATTGTTGTAAGCTTTAAAGTCACTCATTACCCCACCCTCAACAATTATCTTCCCTTTCATTACTTTATCTGGATTGCCAGATATTTTAATTGTATAGCGTCCGTTTTTCAAACCCTTAAAATCGATAAGAGGATGCAAAAATTTATCTTTCATGCGTAAAGCTTGCATGGAAAACAGTTTTCCTTTTTTATTGAACTTTACGATATCTCCATCTAAACTTCCTATAGCGTTAATATCACCATTCGCTTTTACCTCTACATCATAGCTATCTGTTACAAGGGTATGTTTATCATATCTTAGTTTACTATTTTCTCCTAAAATCACTAATCTTTTTATATAACTCTTTTTTGCTTCACTTTTTTGTGCTTCACTTTTTTTAATTTTTTCCCTTGAAGATAAAAATTTTTTAAGATCTATATTTAGATTTTTAAGTTTTATACGTGATTTATCTGTATTGAAATGGAAACGCTTGTCAAAAGCATAAAAGTCTACACCATTTTTTGTGACCTCCCCACTACAGGGTACTCTTGTATGACACACATTGTCTTTCTCATAGAAGAAACATGATCTTCTATGAAGTTTTCCCTTAAAGGTATAGGTCTTAAAGTCTTTAGTAGTAATATCAAGATTTCCTCCATCTATCTGTATACCAAGATTTTTCAGATAAGGTTTTATCTTCTCTATTTTTGCTACCTGTATCAACATCTCTTTAGGGCGATTCACTATCTTCAACTTCAATGTTGGTATATCAACTACAATATTTTTACTATAATCCAAAGTCAATGGCAATAGTTTGTTTTTAATCACAAAGAATTTCTCTTCTTCCCCTCCTATACTAATCTGCTTCGCATCAAAGATAAGATCAACTTTTTTTTCTTTTAGATCTATCTTTCCATTTGCTCTACCTGCATACCAGCTCTCTTTTAGATCAATATCCTTAAGAGTGATAAATCCTTTGTCAAACTGTACATTTCCTTTAAGGACAGGTAGTCTTGTCTTGTTGATATAGAGATCTCCCTTCCCTAGATCAACATTGACAAATACGGAAGTTTTTTTAGTAGATTCCTTTAACGGTATATCTATCTTCACATTCACTTTAGCCATACTACCTTTTTGTGTAACAGGTATCTGTAATTTATACGCTTTAAGTATCTCTTGCACTACACTATCGATAACACTTTTAATATGAAGATCAAGTTTAAGTATCGTAGGTTTTTCTCCTACCAAATCTGTAATAGCCACTTTACTTCCAGCTAAACTTCTTTCTTTATACGTAGGATTTTTCAAATCAAAATAGAGCCCACCTTCTTTATAGGTCAAGATAACACTTTCTGCCAAAACTGGTGACAAGTTCTCTTTATAGTGAATTTTTACATCTTCAAAAAGTACATTTCCTTTGAGTGCATCAAAATCCATCTTAAAGCCACCATCCTCAAGCGATCCTCTTCCTATTAAAGAGTATAACCTATATCTTTTTGCCTGAACTTTTTCAACGATCCAACTTTTTATAGACTCTTTCAGTGGAAATTTTTCTATAAGTGTTTTTAAATCCGTAAACTCTTCACTATTAAGTATAAAGTCTATTGTATTTTTCTCTTTGCTTGCTTTAAATTTCCCCTTGATATTATAAGCATCAAACGTACCTTTCGTCTCCAACCTGTTACGCTTTGGATAATAAACAAGTTCTCCCTTTATATCAATATTATCCTTTTTCAGATGCAACATAGAGACATCTGCGATAAATTTTTGCCCTTCTCTTTGTATATTTCCAGCAATCGCATAATCATCACTGGTAATATAAAGTATATCATCTGCAAAAATAATGTTTAACTCATTGTTTTGAAAGTGGATTTTTTCTAACTCTATATAATCAAAAAAGGTAAAAAGATATTTGATATTGTCAAACGTTTCATCTAAATTATCAAACGAAGGTTTAGCTTTACTTTGAGGAATAACTATATTATGTGCTTTAAGTGTGAGTTTTTTATCGAGTTTGATGTATAATTCATCTATCTTGTAGTGACCAAAAGTAAGGTTCTCTGCATGTATACCTACTTTTAGCCAATAGAAAAAAGCCACAAAAAGGATAACCAAAAAGATGAGTGTATTACGCAATACCACATGGAGAACATGGATAGTATGGGCAGAAAACATCGCACTGGTTTTTATCATCTCTTTCGCCTTTTATACTACACTACCCATCAAAACGACACAAACACTCTTTGTGCCTCAAGGCTCTATAGGAAACATTATATCACAGCTGACTAAAAAAGGCTACGCATTAAGTAAGATCGACACCTATATACTCAGACTTATAGGCACACCCAAAAGTGGATGGATCTATATAGGCAAAAATGAACTCAATCGTATCGACTTTCTCTATAAACTCACAAATGCAAAAGCGATGATACACAAGGTCACACTTATCCCGGGAGAAACTTCTGAACTCTTTTTTGATACTCTCTCACAAAAGTTACAATTAGACAAAACTAAACTTCAAAAATATTACCAAGAGTTCTCCTTCTACCCTGAAGCAGGTATCTATGCCGATACCTACCATGTTCCTTATGGCATAAAAGAGAAACATCTCATGCATTTTCTCATAAGAGAATCAGAAAAAAAATATAAGAAAATTTCAGAAAAGATCTATGGGAACTACAGTCAAAAACAGTGGCAAAAAGTACTGATCATCGCTTCTATCATTCAAAAAGAAGCAGCAAATGATCAAGAGATGCCATTGGTCTCTTCTGTTATCTATAACCGACTTAAAAAGGGTATGCGATTACAGATGGATGGGACACTGAATTATGGTAAATACTCACATATCAAAGTCACCCCAGAGCGCATACGCACTGATGAAAGTACCTTCAACACCTACAAACACAAAGGACTACCATCCTCTCCCATAGGAGCAGTCAGCCTCTCTGCCATCACTGCCGCCATAAAACCTGCAAAAACAGACTACCTCTACTTTATGAAAAATGATAAAGGTGTACATGACTTTGCAAAAACTTTTAAAAAGCATCGTAAGAACATTCAGAAAGCTAAATAATTAACTCAACTTTCACACATGCAATTCCACGTCATTCTCAGCTTGACTGGGAATCTACAAAGGTTTTGTATCTAGCTTGATTAGAGAGTATCAAATCTGCATAGACTTTTTTAGCCATCACATACTGAATAGTATCTTCCAAATCTTTATAAGAGGTATTTTTCTTCATCAACATACAACTCTCTAGCACTTCAGCATTTGCAAACTTTACTACCGTACACAACTCATTTATCTGCATAACAGCATCAAGTGCAACATCTTTGTTTTTCTTTGACAATATATAGTAAAGCGTAGTAATAATGCCGCAAATCAAATAAAAGAAATTTTGTTGACCCAAAGTTAAATAATATACGCTATCTCAGCCTGTGAATTAAGTCTCATGGGCGGTCCCCAAAACCCGATACCACTGTTGACATAGATATAAGAGCCATGTGAGAGTTGGTGCAATCCTTTAACGTAGGGTTGCTGTAGTTTCACCAGATGGTTAAACGGCCAAATTTGACCTCCATGGGTATGGCCACTGAGAATGAGATCAGGTTTGTATGCTTTGAGTTCCTCTATAAACTTTGGTTGATGTGCCAAGAGTATAGTTTGGTAGTTAGTATTACACTCTTGGAATGCCTTATCGATATTAGGTTCAAGTAGATTTACACGATAACCAAAAAGATCAGTAACACCTACAATATTGAGTTTCAGCTCATCGATAGTTACACTCTCATTGAGCAGAAACTTTATATTGGTTTCTTTCATAAAAGCGATGATCTCCAAAGGATCGTGGAAATATTCATGATTACCAAGGATATAGTAGATTCCGTATTTTGATCGGATATGGGTGAGTTCAAGAACAGCCTCTTTAACTGCCTCTATTTTTGTATCAATAAGATCACCGGTAATGACAACGATATCGGCTTTGAGAGAATTGATCTTTTCTACAGAATGTTTGACAAATTCTCTATCGATCAATCCCCCTATATGCAAGTCACTGATCTGTACGATCGAAAAGTCAAAAAGATTTGGTTTTACTACATTTATAACGGGTTCTTTCATACCTTCATATACCGCTGTACTGACATAACCCGCAGAGAGAGCAAGCATCATACCATCTCCACTTTTTTTGATAAAATCCCGTTTTGACTGATCCACATTTTTCAGTGTTTTGTGAAAGAGATGGATAAATTCATGAACGACCAGATACAAAAGAAGGACAAATGAAATACCTATAGAAATAGAAAAAAGATAATAAATGGAGGCAAATAGTAACTCTGTGTATCGGCCCAAAACATAGAAGATATTTGAAATGAAGTTGAGTCCCAAGAGTATGGTTAAAACTTTTTTTGTTTTATGTGAGACTAGTAATTTTTTGATCACTCTAGAGTAAAAAAGATAGTGCAGCGCAAAGAAAAAGAGAAGAAAAACAGAAAAGAATAGAAAAGTTCTCATTAATACTCCTCCTTCTTAAGATGTTGTATCTGATAACTCTAAAACGTTATAACAATATAACATAAATACTAGAGCAATTGTTTCAAATCATTCAAATCAAACAAAAGTACATTCTCTTCTTTTGTTTGCATAAGTTCATTGGAAAACCCATCTTTGGAAAAAAGTGCATACACATCTACTTTCATACCTGACTGTAAAGCTTTGGCTTTGAGTTTGGTAAGTTCATTTTTACATACTTTTCGATCTTTATATTTACACTCACCCAAGATGAGTTTTTTATCACTTGTGATGGCTAAGATGTCGAACTCACTGTGTTGGTTCCAGTAGCTACCACTACTTAGCAGTGGTGTAGATGATTCATAATGCTTTACAAGTAGTGCATCACAGAGTTGCTCGTAGACCAAAGAGCGTAAGCGCTCATAGTTTTTCTGAAAATTCTCTAAAAATGCACTGCCATCACCTTGAACTAACTCTTTTCTATAATACGTCACAAAACCAAACCAAAAACGCATAAAGGGGTCCACAAAACGAAGTTTATCTTGTATGCGGTAAGAACGAAGCTCTTTTTTGAGTTTATGTTTGGGATGCAAACGTAATGGGCTTTCCCTTGTAGGTTCCAGAGAAAGAATGTTGAGGGCTATCAATTCTTTTATGATCTCTTCACCTGCTGATTCACTCAATCGTGCCTTCTTCAGTACCGAGTAAAATTTACCATCACCTCTAGCCACAGCCATAAGCACTTCCCGGTAAGGAGTCTCCAGCAGATAAGAGGGAGAAACAAGGGTTTGGAATTTGGAGAAGTTTTGCACAAAGTTAGACTCAACCATAGAAAAAACATCATCAAAATAATCTAATGCTATACTCTCCTCTACTCCTCCCAAAATAGAAAAATACTCAATAGCCTGTTCTAACTCTAAGTAAGAGAAGTGATGAAAAAATGTTTTAAATGATGTTCTAATGCTTGACCTTTAATTAATGTTGAATAATTTTAACATACTTTTGTTACAATAACTTTAGTTAATCATGATGTTTTTTTCATCAATTATTTGTATATAAAGTATTTTACATGGAACAATTTTTCACCAACTCAGAGCAAGTACAAAATATCATTAAAGGGTTCAACCTCACTAAAACCCTCTTTGTCTCTTCTATCATCATAGGTGAAGCAAATATAGGGAAAAAGACTCTGGCACGTTACCTTTTCCCTCATGCACATTTAGTCTCTGGAAAAGAGCAGGAAAAAGTAGAAGCCGCATTGGAAGAGTATGATGAACTCATTATCACAGATTTTGAAAAACTCAGCAACCAGGAGTCACTTGATCTGGACAACAAACGTATCATCGCTACAGCAAACTATGTAGGGAACAAGCAAACCATAGATAACCTCTTTGCCTTTATCTATACCATGCCTTCTCTTAAAGAGCGACCTGATGACACAGCATACATCAGAGACATTTTCATCAAAGAGGCACAATCCAACCTTATGCTAGAAGATAAAGTCTTTGCTGTGGATGACATACATATAAACCTTAGTGACAATAGTAAAACTCTTAAAAAATCCATCTACCAACATTTGATGAATCACTCAATGGGCGAGAAAGATATCCAAGAAGCTATCTACCACTACATTTTGCAAGATTTGGAGGGTAACAATGGATACAAAGAGTATCTTGGACTTTATGAAAAACCTCTCATAGAAGCTGGGCTAAAAAAGTTTGGCTCACAACTACAACTCTCCCAAGTTTTAGGCATCAACAGAAATACCCTTAGGAAGAAGATACGTGAACACAATATTGATTAGAACGCTTTTTGAGCAAAGCCCAAAAAACTACGCTAACGCTGTATTGTCTTACGATTCGGCATTTAGTGCCTCACTTGCACTGCATTTTAGATGCTTGTCAGCAGACAGCTCACGCGACTGGTCGCTCATTAAACTCTTATACGGTGAGCAAAATGAATATTAATTTTGAAGCATTTATAGAGTGGGACAACAGTCCTTTTATACTCTTTAACTCTGAAAGAAAAATACTCTATTTGAACAATGTTGCTGAAATTTTATTTGGCTATGTATCAAAACAAGAACTTTATGACATTGCTCTGGCTTATGCACCGCAAACCTTTGGATACAAAACCACAACTCTTTCTTTAAATTATGACTCTTTTAACTTCTATGCTATTACAGTAGGATACGAGAATGAAGATCAGATCTCTATACGCTTTTACAATGCACCACGTGCAAAACCATCATCTCCATTAGAGACAGATAAACTTATAATGACAGATATCAATATACTGCTTGAAGCAAATATTGCACTTTTTAAGACCAAAAACACTAACCCTCTTCAACTCTTAGCTGATCAGGACTTACCCTCTTTTAAGATCGATCAAAACAAATTTTCTAAACTACTTCGTAAAACCTTGAATGCTTTTAGGGCTTCTGACTCCATTGGTATCACACTTAAACTACTTATAGGTGAGCATGTCATCATAGCAGATAAAAAAGAGTCTATAGTACAACTTTCAGTAGAAGCCAATGGTCGGTATCATGATGCGGATGATGAGATAAAGTCTCTAGCAAGCCAAAGTCATATTTCTTGTTTACTCAAAGAACATACTATTAAATTAGAGATACCCCTCATCCAATAACCTAAAATATAGTATAAACTTCATAATGATTAAAAATTAATCAATCATCTACTATAAAAAATTTTAATACATGTTAATATTGTTTTGTAAAATTATTTTAAAGGAATTTGAATGAAGTTAAAATTTTTATCTCTCATGGCAACACTCTTGCCGGTAGCCGCAATGGCGGAAGACACACTCGACACAGGTGATACAGCATGGATGCTTGTAGCCACAGCATTTGTTATGCTGATGACACCTGCAGGTTTAGCGCTATTTTATGGTGGTATGACAAGAAGTAAGAACGTACTCAACACTATGGGGATGAGTCTTATTGCATTTGCAGTAGGTACTCTTGTATGGGTTGTTGCTGGTTACAGTATCGCATTTGGTGCAGGTGACTTTTTTGGTACAGGTAAGATCATGCTTGATGGTATTACAGATAAATCACTTACGGGAACTATCCCTGAGCTTCTTTTTGTAGCATTCCAAGGTACTTTTGCTGCTATCGCAGTTGCGATCGCATCTGGATCAATGATCGAGAGAGTAAAATTCTCAACATTTACTATCTTTGTTGCACTTTGGATCTTAGCAGTATATGCACCAGTAACACACTGGGCATGGGGTGGTGGGGAAACACTGAACTTCGGTGAGATGGACTTTGCCGGTGGTACAGTTGTACACATCAATGCCGGTGTAGCTGGTTTTGTAGTTGCCATGCTTCTAGGTAAAAGAAAAGGATATGGTACAACTGCGATGAAACCTTTCTCTCCAGTGCTTTCTGTACTTGGTGCTACACTACTATGGTTTGGTTGGTTCGGATTTAATGCCGGTTCTGAAGTAGCTGCTGATGGTGTTGCGGGGAATGCATTCCTTATCACTAATGTTGCTGCGGCTCTTGGTGTTATCGGTTGGTTAGTTGCTGAGTATATCGTGTACAAAAAAGCAACACTCATCGGTGGCGCTTCTGGTGCGGTTGCCGGTCTTATTGCTATTACACCTGCTTCTGGTTCTGCTGGGGTTTCTGGTGCACTTATCATCGGTCTTGTTGGTGGTATCTTAGGATTTATCGCTGTCGCTAAACTTAAAAAGATGTTTAAAGTAGATGACAGTCTTGATGCATTCTGGATACACGGTGTTGTAGGTATCTGGGGTAGTATCGCTACGGCTATCTTCATCGCTCCATATCTTATGGCAGATGATTACAGTATGGGTACACAACTTGTTGCTCAATTTAAAGCAATTGGTTTAACCATTGTTTATAGTGCTATCGTAACAGCCATCGTTTACTTTATCGCTGCTGCCATTACAGGCGGAGGAAGAGTAGATGAAGAGACTGAGCACGTTGGTCTAGACGAAGCAACTCACGGTGAAAAAGGTATAAATTTATAAATAGAACGTGTATAGGGCAAAGCCCTACTTCTGTCAAAATTTAAAAACGTGCATTAAAGCACCTTTTAAAAATTTGATTGCTAACGCTGAGTTTTACGACTCAGCGTTTAGCGCTTCGCATGCACTGCATTTTAGATGCTTGTCCTCAGCGGAAGGCTCATGCAACTTGTTGCATTTTGGGCTTTAACCAAAAGTGAGAGGAATTGCAGATGGACTCTGTTCATCTGCAAGGAGAAATAATAAAGGAAATAAATATGAAAAAAATTGAAGCAATTATCAAGCCATTTAAATTGGAAGATGTAAAAGATGCCCTTGTAGAAGCTGGTATCGAAGGGATGACTGTATCTGAAGTAAAAGGATACGGAAGACAACAAGGACACTCAGAGCTTTACAGAGGGGCTGAGTATGTTGTAGAATTTATACCTAAAATTAAGATCGAAATCGTTGTCAGTACAGATGAATATGCTGATATCGCAATAAAAGCTATCAACGAAGCTGCTAAAACAGGTAAAATCGGTGATGGTAAAATCTTTGTTAGTACGATCGATCATGTTATACGTATCAGAACAGATGAAACTGATACAGATGCACTATAACAGATATTTGCACAAGGGATTCTCTCCCTTGATGCATATTTTCTACTATATGATTAATATTTAATCAACTTTAATTTTATTTTTTAAATTATTTACTCCATACTGATTAATTTTATAACAACATATCCTTTCAATCCTTTCCAATAACAGATACACTAATACATTCAAAATATTAGGAATTAAATATGGAAATGAATTACGTCATAGATACTTTCTTTGCTATCTTTGCAATGACCCTCATCATCTTCATGGTGCCAGGTTTTGCCATGCTCGAAGCGGGATTAGTACGAACTAAAAATGTCACCTCTGTACTCACAGTAAATGTCATGATCTATGCTGTAGCCTCTATGTCTTTTCTACTCATAGGGTATGAGTATGCTTTTGGAAGCTGGGATCATCAAGATGGTGTGAGCAAATGGGCATTCTTTATGTTCCAAATGGCATTTGTCGGTAAAGTAGTCAACATCATGAGTGGTGGGGTAAGTGAACGGTCTCGTATCTTACCTTTGGCCATATTTACTGTTATCGTTGGGGCATTTATCTACCCAACCATTGTCAACCTCACATGGGGTGCCAATTTTTTATCAGGAACAGCACTAGATATTTCAGGGCTCTCTGACCTTGCTGGTTCTACTGTTATCCACTCTACTGGTGGTTGGGCATTGGTTGCAGCTATACTCATTATGGGACCTAGACGAGGTAGATACAAAAATGGTAAAGTCCGTGTTATCCCTGCATCTAACATTCCTTTAGTAACATTGGGTGCTTTATTACTCTGGATAGGTTGGTTTGGATTTAATGGTGGAAGTGTCGGATCTATCTCTTCAAAAGACCATGCAGATGCTGTAGCACTCACTATTATGAATACCAATACTGCTGGGCTCTCTGGTGCCATTTCTGCTTGGTTACTTACCTACTTTAGATACAAAAAGTTCGATATCACCATGATACTCAATGGTGCACTAGGTGGACTCGTAGCAGTAACAGCAGGACCAGACCAATACGATATCCATACACCTATTTTAATTGGTGCTATTGGTGGAGCATTGGTAGTCTGGTGTGTACCGCTTTTTGATAAACTCAAGCTAGATGACCCAGTGGGTGCCTTATCGGTACACTTAGTCAATGGTATCTGGGGTACATTGGCAGTAGGTATTTTTATAGCAGATGTAAGCATTTTGTCTCAATTAAAAGGTATACTTATAGTAGGAGCTATCGTTTTCCCACTCTCTTGGATTACGATATACACTATTAACAAAATCTTTGTACTACGTGCAGGGGATGATGAACAACTTGAGGGGATTGATGCTACAGAGTGTGGTATGGAATCATACCCTGAATTTAAACGTAGTATATAGGACGTCATCTGAACAAAGTCCAGATGACTACGCTGACGCTAAGTCAACTTCAGCAGTTGGCTCACGCAACTTATTGCGTTTAAATAAATTATATCAGGGGACATTGGTTGCACCTAAAGGTATTTCCTTTGGTCACTTTCGAAGAAAGTAAAGCTATGTCCCTGTGAAACAAAACTTGTACAATAAAGGAAAATAAAATGAAAAAAATAGAAGCAATCATTAAACCATTTAAACTAGAAGATGTAAAAGATGCCCTCGTAGAAGTAGGTATAGAAGGTATGACTGTATCTGAAGTCAAAGGGTATGGAAGACAACAGGGACACTCTGAGCTTTACAGAGGGGCTGAGTATGTAGTAGAATTCATTCCTAAAGTAAAATTAGAAATTATTGTAAGCAATGACGACTATGCCAATAAAGCCATAGAAGCCATCATACAAGCCGCTAAAACAGGTAAGATCGGTGATGGAAAGATCTTTGTAAGTGACATCTCAAAAACCATCCGTATCAGAACAGAAGAAGAGGATGAAGAGGCACTGTAGTAAGTACTAAGTGTTAAGCGGGTAGTGCCAAGAGAGGTTTTCTACCTCCTATCTACTACTTGCTCCTTGAACTTAGTTATTTTTTCTTCACTTCCTTTAATCTTCCACTCCACACTATTTACTCCAAAATCACGTTTATATTGCACTAAACCTAATTGTTTGAGCATATAAAGTATTTTATCAACATCACTATAGGAAGTTTCAAATATATACTTTATTTCTTTTGCATAAGGAACCAACTTGGCCTCTTTGAGTACATCTTTTACAGCCAAAGCATAGGCTCTTGCCATACCTCCAGTACCAAGCTTAATACCCCCAAAATAACGTACTATAAGCACAGCACAATTGATCAACGCTTCACCTCGAAGTACATTTAAAGCAGGGACACCTGCACAGCCTTTAGGTTCACCATCATCTGAGCTGTTTTCGACTACCTGTTCAAATTCATTGAGGTATCTTAATGCGTAGACTACATGATTTGCTTTGGGATGCTCTGCTTTGAGTTTGTTCTGTAGTCCCTCATACTCTGACATCGGTACAAGATGGGTGATAAATTTTGAACGATTGACTTCTGTTGTAGCACTATAAGCTTTTTCAATGGTGTTCATATTTTATCAATCTTTTTATAAAAGGATAAAACAACAATCCAATCCCAATCCCAATAACATCTGCTACAACATCCAATACTTCCGCACTGCGATTGGGTGTAAAAAATTGAGAAAACTCTATAAAGACCGCGTAAATAAATAGTAGTAAGAAAGTTTGAAACAATGTTATAGAATAAGCAAATCTAAGTAGTAGAGTCAACACTGCAAAAGCAATAAAGTGTATACTTTTATCCGACAAAGAACCTATTTTCGGTGCCATATCCTGTGGTATTACTGCAAATATATAACTTCCAATCAGAGCTAACCAAAAAAAAGCCCTAAAAACAAATGGATAGTTAAACTGCATTAACTTTATCCACAATGAACTTAGTAAACTTGTTACTATCATTCATACATGATGCAACGATGTAATCTTCATATTTAATCTTCTGGGCTATCTCTCTATGTTCAATATCCAGTTCAAATACCGTCTCTGAATTATCAAGTGTAAATGCAAGTGGATAGATAAGCACTTTTCTATGTGTAGGGTTACGCAATACATCCACAAGATTAGGTTCAA
>SOIK01000182.1 GCA_004377245.1 Sulfurovum sp.
GATCATTGCTTTGAAGGTTGAAAAGGATAACTAGGAGCTTATTTATAGACTAAAATTATAACTATAATAAATGAATTATTATTATAAATTAAATATGGTAAAATGTAGCATAGCCCGTAAAATATTAATGATGGGAGGGTGAATTATCATGCGAAATATGAAATTTTTCATTATATTTGCACTTTTGCTATTTACAGGGATAGGCTATAAAACCTATGAACAATACCATCGAATCCAAGATACCCAAAAACTTATTGTCCTAAATGAGAGTCAATCCCTTGCAGAATTTATCTCTGCTTTTCGTCAAACCTATCAAGATGTTTTTCTCCGTAACCATATTGATGTTGATGAGAAGACGATCAACTTGCTTCCTGTCAAGACCACTACAGAGATAAGTAATCGTTTTTCATCAAGTGTTCAAGGTGATATTGTCATACGTACTGTTTCAGACCGTCCTCGAAATGCGGACAATATGGCAAATGATTTTGAATTGGAGATGATTCAATATTTTAAAAAAAATCCTAAAGAAACACACAAATTTATACAAAAAGAGGATGTATATCATTATACAAAGCCTCTGTTGATTAAACAATCTTGTCTTCAGTGCCATGGTAAACGTGAGGACGCCATACCAAGTATCCGTGATAAGTATGAAGATGCGTATGATTATAAGCTTGGTGACATACGGGGATTGTTAAATATAAAAATCAAAGAGCGTGACTTTTTTACTGCAATGTACTCTGATTTTACAGATACTGTTATTAGTACCATCCTTCTCTATATCATTTTTTTAATCATTATCTATATATTGATCCAAAAAATGCGTGCAAAAGATCAGCAATACACCCAACAGCTTGAAACGGATATAGAAACGAAAACCTATGAGATAAAAAAACAAAAAGAGGCTTTTGAAACACTGTTTGAAAAATCATCAGATGGTATTTTAATCATTGATGATGGTAAATTTATCCAGTGTAATGAGAAAATTGTTGAGATGCTGCATTATAACTCAAAAGAGGATCTACTGAATGTACATCCATCTGAGCTCTCTCCTGAATTTCAACCAGATGGCCGCAGATCTTATGAAAAAGCTGAAGAGATGATGTCTCTTGCCATAGAAAGTACCGGGCATCAATTTGAGTGGGTACATACCAAAGCAAATGGTGAGAATTTTCTGGCTGAGGTCACACTGACACCTATTACTCTAAATAATCGTAATGTAATTCATGTAGTTTGGAGAGATATCTCAGATAAGAAAAAAGCACAGGAAAAACTAATCGAACAAAAAGATATTTTACATTATCAAGCACATCATGATACTTTGACTGGTTTGCCTAATCGTATTCTTTTCAATGATCGGTTAGAACATGGGATCGAGCAAGCAAAACGACACAAGAAGAAACTGGCACTCTTTTTTATCGATCTGGATCATTTTAAACAGATAAATGACTCTTTAGGTCATCAAGTTGGTGATAGAGTGCTTGTAGCGGTGACAGAGCGCTTAAAAGCTAAGATTCGCAAAGAAGATACTTTGGCTCGTCTAGGGGGTGATGAATTTACTATTATTATGGAAAATTTGAAAAAGATACAAAATGCATCACTGTTGGCCCAAAAGATCCAGGAGGTCTTAACACAACCCCTTCATATTGAAGGTCATACACTCTACATCTCTTGCAGTATTGGTATTAGTCTCTACCCTCAGGATGATACAGATGCAAATCATCTTATAAAATATGCTGATGCTGCCATGTATAAGGCAAAAGAAGAGGGACGAAATAATTTTCAGTTCTATTCATCTGAAATGACTGCATTGGCATTTGAGCGTGTTGTTATGGAGGCAAGTCTACGTCAAGCTCTGAAAAAAGAGGAGTTTATGCTTTACTATCAACCACAAGTAGATGCTAATTCCGGGAAATTGATAGGTATGGAAGCTTTGATACGTTGGCAGCATCCTGTTATGGGATTAGTATTACCTGTGAAATTTATTTCTTTGGCAGAAGAGACAGGTCTGATCGTTGAGATAGATCGATGGGTAATGAAGACAGCCATGAAGCAGATATATAAATGGTATCAAGAAGGATTAGAACCCGGTGTACTTGCACTTAACCTTTCTATGAGACAATTAAGGAGTGATGATTTTATCCAGATACTTCAAGAGAGTATGACAGCTATTAATTTTAAGCCTGAGTGGTTGGAGTTGGAAGTTACCGAGGGACAAATGATGAAAAAACCTGAAGAAGCAATTATCAAACTTGAGCAGATTAGCAATATGGGTATCGAAATCGCGATTGATGATTTTGGTACTGGATATTCTTCATTGGCATATTTAAAGCGATTACCTGTTAATAAACTCAAAATTGATCAATCTTTTGTGAGAGGAGTCCCCGATGATAAAGAGGATGTTGCTATTGTAAAAGCGATTATTGCACTTGCAAAGAGTCTTAAGCTTGATCTTATTGCGGAAGGTGTGGAGACAGATGCTCAAAAAGAGTTTCTTTTAGAGTGTGGTTGTGAGAATATACAAGGGTATTACTATGGTGAACCGATGCCTGCGGATGAGATAGAAAAAAAGTGTTTTGATGTTTGGGATAGAGACTTTAAAGGAAATCTCTAAAAACCCTAGGTACTCATAACACTTTCACTTCCTTATAGTTAGGGTTTTTTAAAGTAGATATTACACCAACCCTCTGGATCTATGCTCCCTTCAACGGTTTTACACTCATTTGTTTCAGGGATGAAGTGCAGACACTCTTCACATTTTTGACCATCTTTGGGCGTGGCTTGGTATTTGACAATCTCTTTTGCTGTCTTTGCATATAAAGGTACACTGTAGAAACTGGCCAGTCCAAGCACAGACATATATTTAAAAAAACTTCTTCTAGATTTTCTTTTTTGCATTTTAAACTCCTTTTTTTACTCTTTAATGAGTATATATGCTTGTCCCATATTAGGTAGAGAGTGTGTAGTTTGCGTGTAGTTTTTTATGTGGATTTATATATTATTGATTTTGTTATATTGAAGAGAGGGTGATTTCTGTGTAAAAGTTATTACCGCACCGATTAAATACCTAAATCTTTAATGTAGTGATTCTGTTTATAATCAAGGCAGGTTTTTGCACCCCAAGGGCATTTCCTCCCTGCGGTCAGGGCAAGGACTCACCTTAGTGAATTGCCCGCAGGAAATACCCTTGAGGTGCGAAAAAATCTAACAAAGTGTCATAGTTGATATGTAGGTTATTTGACAACTAAAATAGGTAATAACCCAAAATAAGCTAAAGTTCCAAATGCTTGATCGATATTGATATCAGGCTTTATCTCTAAAATCATTTTTCTAATACTCTCTTCATCTAAATCCCCTAAGAATTTTCCCTCACCGTGGTTTTCTTTGTAGAATTTGACTAGAAGATGTGTCTCTTTTTCCTCTTTATATTGCCATATTGTCATCTGCGTTCCTCATATTTATGATATGGATTTTAACCAATATTTATTAGAACTGACCTTGGTCAAAGAGTAAATTAATTAATCTATGTATAATATCAATCAAATTACATAGAGAAACCCTCTAAATGGAGAAACCGTGAAAAAATCATTTTTAACCTTAGGCATCCTTATAACGCTTAGCCAGTGGAGTTTTGCTGAAGGACTACAAACAAAAACTGGGGAATTTCCTCAAAAAGAGATGCAGAAACAAAATAGAGAAATAGTAAAATTATCAAGCCAAGAGCTCTCAAAAACTTTACCACAGACGATTGATAAATATACTACACTTACAACAGTAGAAGGTAAAGACACCACAATCATCTATACGTTTGAGATCAATACAGGTGCAAAGAGTGATGAAACTGTGAAAAAAGAAGATAGAACACGCATGCAAAAAGCAGTGACTACAGGTATCTGCCAATCTGCAAAAAGATTTTTAGATGCACAGATCAATATCTCTTACATTTACATCAGTGCTAAAAGCAAAGCAGAACTGTTTCGCTTTGATGTGACACAAGCAGACTGTCCCGTGGGTGATAGATAAAAATAGTCAGCTTTTTAGTAGCAAATATAGACTAATGAGGGTTAAATCAGGATAACCTTTGTTTTTTTAGCATACACTATATTATAATACTGTTTAGTGTTTTATAGCACTATCATGAATATATGAAAGCAATAAGCCTAATGAAAAGTATCAATACCTACTATACAACTAAAGAAGAATTAGAATCATTTATCAATGATGAGAAGATTCAAGACTCTTCCTCCCTTCTAATACAAATTTTTTCCGCTTTTAATGATAAAACCTTTATATCGACTCTGCTATCAGAGTTAACTCCGTTCTTGCCTGATGCTGTGATTATAGGGAGTACCACTGATGGTGAGATCATGAATGGAAAGGTCTCATCAGGGAAAGTCGTTTTGAGTTTTACCCAATTTGAGCATACTACACTTAAAGCAGCCGCCATAGAACATAAAGCCAATGGATATTATAGTGGTCAATATTTGGCAAAAGAGCTGATTGGTGAAGATACTAAATTACTTATCGCATTTGCAGATGGCTTGCATACGAATGGGGAAGAATTTTTAAATGGTATCGACTCTGTTAATGATGAAGTTATTGTTGCGGGAGGTCATGCGGGAGATAATAATAACTTTATAGAGACATTGGTCTTTACTAAAGAGCATATCTTTACGCATGGTGCT
>SOIK01000108.1 GCA_004377245.1 Sulfurovum sp.
ACCTTACGATTACAAGTAACTATGTATGGAGAGGTATGACTCAAACATCTAACTCACCAGCAGTTCAAGGTGGTATTGACCTTGGATACAAAGGTTTTTATCTTGGAACTTGGGGTTCAAACATTGAGTTTGGTCCAACATATGAAGCCTCTTTAGAAGCAGACTTTTATGCAGGTTATGCAAATGAAATCGCTGATATTGGATTTGATTTAGGAATTATCCAATATGCTTACCCACATGATTCAGATGCACTTAACTTTGAAGAAGCATACATCGGACTTAGTAAAGACTTTGGTGGATTTGGCGTTAATGGTAAATACTCATTTGGTTTAAATGATGCTACTGATTACTGGGAACTAGGTGGTTCTGTTAAATTACCAATGGAGTTCGGACTTGCAGCGGCATATGGTGATTATGAAGATCTAGGAACAAACTACATTATTTCACTTTCAAAAGAAATTGCTAAATTTGAACTTAGCGTAGCATATACTGACTTTAGTGCAGATGCAGGTTCAGCAGCTGATGAAGACAACATCGTAGTTTCAATTAGTACAAGCTTTTAATCTATTTTTATTTTAATCCCAAAAACTTCCTTAATGGCACTCTCTTCATGAGAGTGTTAGGGATTCTCTTTCCTCTCAATTAACTCTTTTATATCTATAAATCTCAAACAAAATCACATTCACAGAAATTAAAATACTATTTTTATGATAATGAATGTCAATTTAACATAGTTTAAGAATAAAAAGAGTAAATTACGCCTAGAGAAAGCTAAATGATAATTATTTTCATTTTACTTCTAAATAAATATAAGGATATATAATCCATGAAATCGATTATTGTTGCACTTGCAGGACAGCCTAATGTGGGGAAGACTTCACTTCTCAATGCTATCTCCAAGGCCAAGCTTAAAGTAGGGAACTTCCCTGGTGTTACGGTTGATAAAACAGAAGTCATTTATAACATCTGTGATGAAAGGGGATGTAAAGATTATGAAGTACATATCATTGACCTTCCAGGTGCATATTCTCTTACAGAATATACTATAGAAGAAAAAGTGACTAAAAGCTTTTTACAAAGTGATGAGTATGATATCATCGTCAATGTCGTTGATTCAACAAACTTACAAAGAAACTTACTTTTTACTACACAACTCCTAGAAACAGGTAAAAAAGTAATTGTAGCACTCAACATGAGTGATGAAGCTCGAAAAGAAGGGATAGAGATAGATGAAAATCAACTCTCTTCTATCTTGGGTGTACCATGCATTAAAACCTCTGCTGCAACAAAAGAAGGTATAGATGCATTACAAAAGGCTATCGTTGAAGTCTTTGAGAAAGAAGGGACTTCAGCAAAAGTAGTCTATAGTGATCCCATGGAAGAAGAGATAGAACATATCATTACTTTCATGAAAGAGAAAAACTATAAAAGCACACTTCCCTACCGTCATCTTGCAGTGAAACTTTTACAAGAAGATGAAGATGTCTATAAAAAGATGCATGATGAGCCTATCTGGATAGAGATGCTACCTATCGTAAGAGAGGGATTAAATCATCTTTACCTGCATAAGAATACCAAAGATTTGGATGAGATATTTGCAGATGAACATTTTGCTTTTGCAAAAGGTGCAAAAATGGAAGTAATGTCTGTCAAAGCTATGAAAGCTAAAAACTTGACTCAGAAGATAGACAATCTTCTTATCAACAAAATTTTAGGTATCCCACTTTTTCTTTTCTTTATGTGGGGGCTTTTCCAGCTTACATTTGAGTTGGGTGCTCTGCCTATGGACTATATCGATGCAGCCTTTGGATGGTTTGGCGATCAAGCTAAAGCAGTGCTGGGTGAAGGTGAACTAGGTTCACTTGTGGCTGATGGTATCATCGCTGGTGTGGGTGCAGTAGTCATGTTCTTACCAAATATTGTTATCCTTTTTATTGGTATCGCTTTATTGGAAACTACAGGATATATGAGTCGTGTAGCCTTTTTACTGGATGGTTTTTTCCATAAGTTTGGTTTACATGGTAAAAGCTTTATCCCTCTTGTGACTGGATTTGGATGTTCTGTACCGGCCTATATGGCAGCAAGAACATTGAAGAATGAGAAAGACAGACTTATCACACTCTTTATCATAGGATTTATGAGTTGCGGAGCAAAGCTGCCTATCTATGTACTTTTTGCAGGTGCATTCTTTGGCCAGGAGCAAGCTGGAAACATCTTGTTTATCATCTATATCTCAGGAGCTTTATTGGGTTTAATGATGGCTAAAGTACTTAAAACCTTTGTCTTTAAAGGTGATGATGAACCATTTGTTATGGAGATGCCAAAGTATCGTATGCCATCGCTTAAACTCATTTGGCACACAGTCTATGGACAAGCTAAATCGTATCTTAAAAAAGCAGGTACATTCATCTTGGCAGCTGCTATCCTTATCTGGTTTGCAGGTAATTACCCTAAAAACCATGAGCTTGAAGCTCAGTATGAAACAAAGATAGAACAGGCTTTAAATGACGATGCAAAAAGTCAGTTAAACAATGAACTCTCTCTTGCCTTACTTGAACAGAGTTACTTGGGGAAAATAGGACATGCATCAGAGCCATTCTTCGCTCCACTAGGCTTTGACTGGCGTATGTCTGTAGCCCTTGAAACTGGTCTTGCCGCAAAAGAGGTGGTGGTTTCAACACTGGGTGTACTCTATGCACTAGGGGATGAAGTAGATGAAGGCAGTGATGGGCTTATCGCACAGATCAAAGCAAATATACCTTTTGCTTCTGCCATCGCATTTATCGTATTTGTGATGATATATCTCCCTTGTTTGGCAGCTTCTATGGTTTTTGCTAAAGAAGCAGGTGGCTGGAAGTATCTAGTTTACCTGTTTACAATAACCACTGCATCAGCATGGATACTTAGTTTTATCGCGTACCGTGTTACGCTAATGATTATATAGGAGGATGAATATGGTTTTAAGTGAACTAACAAAAGGTGATAGAGCAGAGATCATTAAGATTAATGCAGATAAGGCATTAAGAGATCGTTTAAGTTCTTTTGGAGTAATGAGAGGTGAAGAGTTGACTGTAAAAGGTTGTTCTCTTGCTAAGCAAACTATGAAGATAGAGGTTGGATCTACACTCATTGCAGTTAGAGCAGATGAGGCAAACAAAATAGAAGTTAAAAAACTAAACAACAAATAAATTCAAAAGGAAAACAAATTATGAAAAAAATCGCAACACTTTCAATCATCACAGCAACAGCACTCATGGCGAGTGGAAACATAACACCTATAGAACCAAAAGTAGAAACAGTAGCACCAGCAGTACAAGATGATGCTTTCATCAAAACAGTAAATGGCTACATTAGAGGCGGATACCAAAACTCAGACATCACAGGTGATGGCAAATATACAGATATTGCGCTTGGTGGTAAACTGCATATAGATACCAATGCATGGAACGGTATTTCAGCAGGAGCGAGCTTTTATACCACTAATGCTCTAGAAAAACATGAAGGAAATGGCGTACCATTCTTTGATGCCAACAATGACTCATACTCTATCTTAGGTGAAGCATACCTTCAAGGTCAATGGGGAAATACTACACTTAAAATAGGTCGTCAAGAGATAGATACACCATTTGCAGATACAGATGACATCGGTATGATTCCAAATACCTTCGAGGCAGGCTTATTGATAAATAAAGATATTGCTGATACGACTATAGTACTTGCACAAGTGCAGAAGATGGCTGGTGTAGATGCAGATAAACCATCTAAATTTACAAAAATCAACGGCAATAATCATGTACAAGTTTTGGGTGTGACTTATGAGGGCATAGAAGGGTTGGCTCTTTCTGGTTGGTACTACAATTTAAAAGAGTATGCTGTAGATAAGATAGGCTATATCGACGCTAACTATGAAGGAAGTATCAATGGCTTTACTTATGGTCTTGGTGGGCAATACGCATCACAAAACTATAGTGCAGATGGTGCCCAAAAAGCAAGTATCTATGGAGCAAATGTAAGTGCTGGGATGGAGAGTGTTGGACTCACAATTGGTGTAGCTTACAATAAAAGTGCCGACAACAGTGCAACCAATGGTTTTGGTGGAGGTCCATTCTTTACTAGTGCAGAGCATTTAACATTGGCAGAGGCCGGTATAAACGGTGAAGCACTTATGCTTACTGCTGAGTGGGATGCAAGTGTTGTAGGAGCTAATGGACTTACACTATCCGCTGGGAAACTCACACTGGAAGATGCCAATGGTGTTGAGGGTGATGAGTTAGACATTGTAGCAAGCTATGCATTTAATGACGATCTTAGTATTGATGCTATCTATAGTGATATAGATGATAAGATCAATGGTGATAAGTTTAAAAATACGAGAGTATTTGTAAACTATACGTTTTAACAACAAGTCAGATAGAAACAAAGTCTATCGATTGAAAGGCTAATAGAGCCTTTCAAGTATTTTGTTCATTTTACCTTTTGCACTATGTAAAAAGAGTGTACTTTTCCCTGAAAGCTTCCCTTCTTCTGACATGGCTGTAGCCATAAAACTTCGAATAGTATTTATTAACCTTTGTGTATCTCTCATCTCTAAGATAGATTTTTCATGATACCCTGAAAGCTCTTCTTTCTCTCCTTCGATGTGTAAAATCCTCTGAAGTTTTCCTTT
>SOIK01000163.1 GCA_004377245.1 Sulfurovum sp.
ACTGCTGTAAGAACTGAAAGAAACAGATATTACAGAACAAGAATCAAAAACATCACTAAAGCTGTACATGAAGCAGTAGAAGCAGCAGACAAAACTGCAGCACAAGCAGCATTCACAGTAGCTAACAAACAAATCCACTCACTAGTAAGCAAAGGTTTTATCAAAAAAGAAACTGCTTCTAGAAAAGTAAGCCGTCTTCATAAAATGGTAAACAAGATCGAAGCTGCGTAAGCCTCATCTTATATGACGCTTTTTGAGCAAAGCCCAAAGAGCTGCGTTGCCACTGAGGCAACCTCAGCGGTTAGCTCATACGACTAGCCGCATTTTAAATATCTTACAATTCAACACAAAGAACACCTATGTTCAAAGAAAAACTTCAACCTTTTATTAATAGACACAACGAAATCAGCGAACTTCTAAGTTCTCCAGACATCGCAAGCGATATCAGCCGTATGACAGAACTCAGCAAAGAGCAATCTGGACTAAACAACCTGGTAGAAAAAGCAAAACGCTACATCGAAACAGCTGACGCCATAGAAGAGAACAAAGAACTTCTAGGAGATGCTGAGCTGGGTGACCTTGCAAAAGAAGAGCTCACTGAACTTGAGCCTATGCTTCCTGCTTTAGAAGATGAGATCAAGATCCTTATGATCCCAAAAGACAAAAATGATGACAAAAACATCTTCCTTGAACTACGTGCCGGTGCAGGTGGAGATGAAAGTGCCCTTTTTGTTGCAGATGTTTTTAAAATGTACTCACGCTATGCAGAACAGGTAGGCTGGAAAATAGAAATCGTAAGTACAAGTGAGGGTACTGCAGGTGGATACAAAGAACTTATCGCACAGATCAAAGGTGATGGTGTCTACTCGCAACTCAAATATGAAGCAGGTACACACCGTGTTCAACGTGTCCCAGATACAGAAACACAAGGACGTGTTCATACTTCTGCTATTACAGTAGCTGTCATACCTGAAGTGGATGATGTAGAGATAGATATCAAGCCAAATGAGATCAAGATGGATGTCTACCGTTCAAGTGGATGTGGAGGACAATCAGTCAACACCACTGACTCAGCAGTACGTCTTACGCACATTCCTACAGGTATCGTTGCGGCCATCCAAGATGAGAAATCTCAACATAAAAACAGAGACAAAGCGATGAAAGTACTTAAAGCAAGAGTTTATGAAGCAGAGCTTCAAAAACAACTTGACGAGACATCAAGTCAAAGAAAACTCCAAGTAGGATCAGGTGACAGATCTGAGAAGATAAGAACCTATAACTACCCACAAAACAGACTTACTGACCACCGTGTAGGACTTACTCTCTATGCACTTGATGATATCATGAACAATGGTAACCTCAAACTTGTTATCGATCCACTGATCGCACATGCTCAGACTGAAGCCATACAAGAAGCTGGATTATAATAGTAACATCTTTAAAGAAAGGTAAAACAATGAATAATTTTTCATTTATTGCTAATATTTTATTTTCAATACTTCTATTTTCCTCAACCATTGATGCCGTAGAACTTAACTGGGAACACAATTATGATAACGCTTTGGCAACGGCCAAAAAAGAGAAAAAAATGGTCTATCTTTTTATAGGGGCTGACCAATGCAAACATTGTGACAGGTTTAAAGCACAAACACTTTCAAATAAAGATCTCATAAAAGATATGAAAAAAGAGTATGTACTGCTCTATATGTCAAGAGACCAGCATAACATTCCTGAGAAATTTGAAAGATATGGTGTACCCATGCACTATTTTTTAACTTCCAAGGGTAAAATTATTGCTAAAGTACAAGGCAGCAGAGAACTTGAAGGCTGGTATGATGTACTAGATGAAGTTGACTTAAGAAAAGAGAAATAAATGACTGCCTTTAAAAAACTACAAGAGAACAATAACATCCAAGAGCTCATAAAATCAACCTTTGACGCAGACCTCGAACTGGCTGGTAATTGGGGCTATACAAAAGAGAAGGCGACCATTATTGAAGCCATTCAAGAGGGTATGCCACTCTCCCAGATGGAACATATGGTCACCTCAATACGTGCACATCTCGAGATGAATATCACTCAAGAGCAAGAGAACAGATGCGCTGGCATAAACGCGAATGAAAGAGCACGAGAAGAGAGCAGAAGTGAAGAAGGTATTTACAACAAAGTGACTTATGAAATCACTGCCATGAAAGAAGACCTCTACACTGCATTCATAAAAGAGTACAAAGAGGGCTATGGCAAAGAAGATTTTGATCTAAACGAACATTTCAAAAGAAGAAAAGAGGCTACACTCACCCGTGAAGTTGTGCATTACTTTGAAGTGAGCCGTGTCCAACAAGCTCCAAATAAGCACTAAAAAGATAATATATTTACTTAATTTGCACAACAAGGCATTATCTATGGATTCTTCAAAAAGAAAATTTTTAGCACTCTCTGGCTTAACCATTGCATCTTCACTCTATGGAAGTGAAAACACAAACACTCCAAAAGAAACAACAGAAGTAAAAAACAATAAAGCTTCTATACCTGATACCACAAAGCCTAGAGTGGTTGTCTTGGGTGGAGGGTGGTCTGGACTCTCTATCGCCAAGACGGTAAAAACTTTTTCTCCGCAAGCAGATGTTGTTTTGGTTGAGAAGCGTCATGAGTTTATATCCTGTCCGGTCAGCAATCTATGGTTGGTTGACAAGGTAGACCTCGAATACATCACACACGACTATCTACAGGCTGCACGAAATTACAACTATACCTTTTTTAATGCAACAGCTATAGGCATAGACAAAAAAAACCGTATCCTTAAAACCTCTGAGGGAGATATTGCGTTTGATTACCTTGTCCTCTCCCCCGGTATAGACTATGACTACTCCAGATGGACAACAGATACAACACTTATAACGAGGCTAAAACAAGAGTATCCTGCCGGGTTCATTCCTGGCTCTGAGCATATCACACTTAAAAATAAAATACATAACTTCAAGGAGGGTAACTTTATTCTTACCGTCCCTGGCGGAAACTATAGATGCCTGCCTGCTCCATATGAGAGAGCCTGTGTGATTGCTGATTATTTTAAACAGAAAAAACTGAAAGCTAAAGTCATTCTTTTGGATGAAAATAATGCAATCACCATAAAAAAGAAAGGTTTTTCGTCTGCCTTTAACGAACTCTATGCAGATTATATAGAGTACGTTCCAAACAGTGTCATTCAGAATATCGATCTAGATAAAAAAGTTGTTACTACTGAGTTTGATGAATTCTCTTTTGCAGATGCCGCCTTTTACCCTCGCGTCAGAGGTGCAAAGATTTTAGAAACCATGGGGTTTGCAAAAGATGCCAAAGATATGATGGAAGGGAATATCAACTCCGTAACCTATGAAGTCATAGGAGAAAAGAATATATTTATTGCTGGTGATGCAAGACCAATGGGCTTTTCAAAATCGGGTAATACTTCAAATTCTGAAGGGAAATATGTTGGTAACATTATTTCACAACGCATCAACAAAGAAAAGGCACCAAGCTGGGAATCACCCATAACCATGTGTTTTTCTGCCATATCTACAAAACCTGAAAATGCTATATATATCTATACCAGATACTCTTTTGACAAAAAAGATAAAAATCCAAAGAATGTAAAATTTATAGACTGGAAAAAGTTTAGCTTTGCAGATACAATGAGTAGCGAAAATTGGAAAAAAGATGGTGCTGTCAATGCAGACTCTATCTACTCCTGGGCTGACGCTTTATACTTTGATATGTTTGGAGCCAAATAGCCAATTACAATGATGTTTATGTGAATTAGTAGGTGTATAAAGAGGGTGTTTTATGGAGTATTTGTAGCCCCATACCAGAAGATATGGGGCAATAGAAAAAGCAAGTATTACTCCTCAGTTGCCTCATCTACAGCTGCGTTCATAGCTTTTTGTGCTTTAAGAAGTACATCTTTTGATGCTTTATCTGTTACATCTATAGAGCTGAACCAGTTATATACAGATGGGTAAGCAAAGTGTACGTCTTTTTCACCTTTTTTCTTATACATATAGAATACACATGGAGCGAATGCACCTGCTTCAGGGTGAGTCTTAGAGACTTCAAAGATTACAGCTACTTTACAAATAGAGTACGCATCAAAAAAGTCATAAGTCTCATTTCCCGCTTTAGTATAATCATCACCAAGTTTATTGTATCCTGCCAAAACAAAGCCTGCAGTTTCAAGTCCTGCTTCAAGTTCTTCTTGAAGACTTTCTAATTCATCTTCTACATCCTCACCTTGTACATCCATCTCCATGGTAAATCTCTTAACAAGATCACCTTCTGGTTTTGCTATCTTATAATTAAGTTCTTCAAATTTACCGTTTGGCATTGCTTTTGCCAAAACATCTGCAACTTCTTTCATATAAGCAACAAGATCAGCATTATCTGCAGGAATACCTGCCACTTTAGCAATACCATCTGCAGACATTGACGATACAGAAATAGTTTTTTCACCTTTTCTGGTAAAAATAGACATACTTAGCGGTGTGAACAGGGCAATTTCTGGATACTTTTTTGCCAATTTAGTCACAACATCTTTTTTGTGAAGTGTCATTAGATTGTAAACATCATGTGTATGTGTTTGGAACTTAGCCTCAAATGCTTTGTTCATATCGTTGTTACC
>SOIK01000201.1 GCA_004377245.1 Sulfurovum sp.
GATGTTATGAGTGCCTAGGGTTATTCAGAGGGTTCTACTGTAATGCAATATAGCGTTCAATAGATTTATTGAGTTTGCGACATTCTTTTTGATATGTATCTATATAGTTGGGAAGTAATTCTTGCTTATTATAGATCACACGTTGATAAATCTCATTTATGAGTTGATGCATATCTTTTGCTCCTATAGTCCCTGTCAATCCTTTCATATCCAAACACAACATTTTAACTTGCTCATAACGATGTTCTATGACTAGTTTTACAAACAGTTCATTACTTTGACCATATGCATCCATAAACTCTTTTAAGATTTCCATATAGAATGCTTCATTATTATTTGAGTATCTAATACCCGCTTGGATATCTAAAGTATTTATCTGTTCTACTATTTTATGATGTTGTACTTTTTTACCCTCGATGTCTGCAATGAACATTTTAAAAACGGTATAAAGTTGACCAATTTTTAATGGTTTAGTTAAAAATGCATTCATTCCACTATTAAATATTTTTTGCTTTTCACTATCTAATGCCAAAGCGGTAAATGCAACTATCGGCAGTGTATCAAACTCACTCCCATATCGTATCATTTGTGTAGCAGCATAACCATCCATTATTGGCATATTGATATCCATTAACACAAAATCAAACTTCTTTGTACTCTCTTTAACCATATCAACAGCTTCTCGTCCATTGTTTGCAATTCTCATTTTGATACCAGAGGGTTTTAATATATTGGTAAGAACCTTCTGATTAATAATATTATCCTCTACGATAAGTAAGCGCATTCCATTAAAGTCACTAAAACTTTCTTGTATTATATGCGGTGTTTCTACAATAGCTGATCTATGAATCAAGACCTCTTCAAATACTGCTACTTCTTCCTTCTTATCCAAAACACTTGATATATTTATAGCATACATATCAACTATTAATTCAAAAATTCTTTCTTGATTTAATGGTTTAGCTAATGATCTATCTGCTACCGGATTTAAAGAAGTATTTTCATTTTTTTGCAATATAGAGTTTAATACAACAACCTTTAGTTCTTTATCTTTTTTTATTCTATTAAGATAATCAACTGTTCTGATATTTAAAAGTGTTTCCTCTAAGATAATGATATCGTATATTGTAAGATTGTACATATTTTTAACAAACTCTTCTTTACCAACTACCTTTACATCATGTCTAAAATAAGAAAACATTTTTTTAATTGCTAGTGCTGAGTTGTAATTACTATCAACAATTAAAACCTTTTTGGCTGTTAATATTTCCTCAGGTAATCTATAATTTCTTTTATTTGATGCGTCTATCATTGTGAATGGCAAGGAGAGGGTAAATGTACTTCCTTTCCCTACAACACTCTGAACTGACAACTCTCCATTCATTATCGATATCAGTTCTTTGGCAACAAAAAGCCCTAACCCTGTATACTCATTGCTTTTTTCATCATAATATGGAACAAAAAGTGTTTCAAGTTTTTCAGAATTTAAACCTGCTCCAGTATCTATAAGTTTAAATTGTAATTCTATTTTCTCTTCATGGGTACTAAACATCATTATTTCTAATTTTACCTCTCCCTCATAAAGCTGATTCATCGTATATTCAAGAAAATTATTAAGTATTTTTTCTAAATTGAGGGAATCACCAACTAAGTAACGTGGGATATTATTGTCAATATCAAAAATAAGTTCAACATGACTCCCTTTAAAAGATGAGCATATTGATCCTGAAACCTCATTCAATACATTATTTAAATTAAATTTCTCATTAACAATCTTAACTTTTTTAGATTTTAATCTTAAAAACTCAATAAGATCATTGGTTACATCTAAAAGTCTATGATCTTGCACAGTATTTTCAGATAATGACTTATTTACTTTATCTGATGTTTCTGCAAATCTCTGTTCTACTATATCATGAATATTTTCACCCATACTTGCAAGAAATACACTTTGAGAATGCTCCATTTCAAGCTGTTTGGTAAACATCTCTTTATGCAGTTTTCGTATTGCTATCATCTGTTTAGAAGATAAAAACAAGATAATGATCCCAATTATCCCTAAAGCAAACAGGGCTATCCATATCCAAAACGCCTCAATTTCTTTTACATCCATTAGCGGACCAGCATATAGAAATGAAATAAACCCTATTAAAAATATCCATATTATTTTTCTCATAGTCAAACTCCTGTTTTAATATTATAACATATTTAATATTAAAACATATATTATTGCTTAACTCACAATCTCTACACAAAATTCTTTTATGCTGTTATTCCAACTCCTCTAAAAATCTTGAAAATGAATTCAAGTTTTTTTGAGTTGTAAAGTATTGAACCCTCTGAATAACCCTAGGTACTCAGAGGGTTCTATTATATAAAGGATAAAAAATGACAAGAGCTATTTTATTTATCACACTTGGTTTAACTACTGTATTTTCAGCAAATACATTTTCTCAGAACATATCTGAAAAAAATACTGAACAAAAAAGAGCGGTTAGAGCTGTACAAAAACATCAACAAGTCAATAAAAAGCGTCAACAACAAAGAGCTGAAAAGAGGCAATATAGAACTGAGCAGAAACGTCATAAAACAGAGAGGAAACATCAGCGCCAAAGAGTGGAGTTAAGGCAGCATAGAATAGAGAAGAAAGGTCAACATCAAAGAATTGAAAATAGAAACAACAAATCTGAACAGAGACGATATAAAGCACAGAGAAAACATCAACAGCAGAAAATGGACAGGAACTTAAGAAAAAGAGATGCAGTTATACGAAGTTTTAGGACACATGAAGAGTTTAAACGGATGAAAAAACGGCACCAAAAAGCACAACTCAGAATGTATCATAATTCATCGATAAAATACTTTAAAGATAGAGGGTATTACAGAGATCATAACAGAAGAGCTCACAAACAGCGTGGATACAGACACTATCGCCAGGCATGGTATCTTGACTATTTCTATGACAGAGCCTCTTTCTATGACAGATATGGGTATCACTATGGATATTTCAACCGTATTGGTTACTTTTTAGAAGGCATATTCTATAGATACGATAGACGCTATACTTATCGTGATCGCGTAAGAGGAAGAGGGTTGTTTGACCATAGATATTATAAACCATATACCTATGATAACTACAATGGTTATGATGACCCCTACTATAGAAGATGATAATAAATTGGCTATAATACGGCTATGAAATTAGCCAGTATAGACGTAGGTCTCAAACGTATCGGTGTAGCAATTTGCCTTGATGGTCATATCGTTATGCCACAAAATGCCATCCTCAGAAAAAACCGTAATCAAGCCGCAAGAGATATTAACACATTTTTAAAAGAGTGGGAGATAGACAAACTCATCGTAGGACTTCCAAAAGATGGATCAAGCTCTGAAGAGATGGAGAGACGCATCAAACACTTTGTCTCACTCCTGGAACTTAAAATCGAAGTAGCTTACCAAGATGAACAAGGTTCCAGCTTTGAAGCCAAAGAACTAACCATGGGTGATTTTAAACATAAAAAAGATGGAAGACTTGACTCTGTAGCTGCGAAGATCATCTTAGAGAGATATCTAAAAGTTTAATGTAATCCTCTCGTCTTTCTAAACTTGATTGCCCTGACTAAAAAAAAGAGGGGTGGAAATACTCTTGTGTGCAGAACCCATGGATTTTCATCATCTGAGTTTGAACTATTGAAGATGCTCCTTGGCAATTATTCTGCCAAGTTCAATCATTTCGTACGCCTTGTTAAACGCATAAAAACCACCTGCATCACTTGGAATACCTATGATAATGTCAGGAGCGTATCCCGCCATTTTACATTCCATCACGGCATTTTGCATGATATCGATCGTGCGTCCCATGATATCAAACATACCCATCTCATCAAATGCGCTTTTGGCTTCTCTTGAGAGTAGTTGTTCAGCCTTTTGTGCCATCTCAAAAAAGATTTTTTGCATTCCACTTTCTTTTTCGCGCTCTTTTTTTGGAATATGAATTTTATAACCTTTGGCAACATTGGCGCTGAGGTTAACAGCAATTGTCAAGTCAGTACTATCTGCCACCGTAGGCGCAATAGGCAGAGGATTTAGTATACCGCCATCAATCAGATAACGCTCTCCAATTTTCTTTGGTGTAAAAACCGTAGGAATGGCGATCGAAGCTCTGACAGCATCTATAAGGCTCCCTTTTTGAAGCCAGACCTCTTTTTGTTTGATAAGGTCTGTTGCAACAGCAGTATACGGAATGGGAAGATCTTCGATCATGACATCACCAACCATCTCTTCAATAACACGAAATACTTTATCCCCTTGAATGATCCCGGTTCCGCTTAGAGAAAAATCGAGTAATTTAGCTACATCAAAAAGATCGAGTGCCAATACCCACTCTTTATATGTTTCAAGTTTGCCGCACGCATAGAGTGCTCCAACAAGTGCGCCCATGGATGAGCCGGAAATGGATTTAATCTCGTAACCATATTCCAAAAGCGTTTCGATCACGCCGATATGGGCATATCCTCTTGCTCCGCCGCTTCCCAATACCAAAGAGACACTTCTACTCATCTATAACTCCTTCCCTGCTCTTTAATCTATCGTTACAACTTCTCTTTGAGTTTTTGAATACGACGATTTGCTTTTTCTATACTCTCCAGCTTCACTTCTCCACTTTGAATCAAAGCATAGATCGTATCAACAAGTTTTTTAGTACTTACTATCTTACGTGGGTCAAGTTGATTTCCAAAAAGTAAAATATCATCTCCAGCGTTAATAGCAAGTTTAAGGGTGTTTTTTAATCCATACTTTTTACTTATCGCACCCATCTGTAGATCATCCGTGATTACTACACCGTGATACCCCAATTTCCAACGTAATTTTTTTGTAATCGTTGCATAAGAGAGACTTGCCGGATACTTTGCATCTAGCCTCTTGTTAAACACATGTGCAACCATCACTGTATCTGCTTTATCTTTCAAAAGACGATATGGTTCTAGTTCTATCTCTTTCCATAGATTTGTCACATCCACAAAACCTTTATGCGTATCACCTACAGAAGATCCATGTCCTGGAAAATGTTTGAGTGAAGTAAGCACACCATTGGTATGCATAGCATCTATAAATATAGAAGCATATTTCGCTACTTTCTTAGGACTTTTACCAAAAGATCTACCTAGTCCTTTTATCACATGGTTCTTAGAATTAATGGAGAGGTCAACTACAGGTGCCAGATCATAATTGATCCCCACACTTTTAAGCTCTTTACTCATTTTCGTGTATGTTTTTTCTATCCCAGATGCATCCATCTTTCTTACATCTTCAGCTTTAGGGAACTTTCCATAAAAACCATATTTACTTTTAAGCCTTTGGACTTTACCACCCTCTTGATCTACAGCTATCAATAACTTACCATCTTTACTACATGCTTGTAACTCTTGAGTCAATTTGGCTAGTTGCTTTTTAGTTGCTATATTTTTAGGTCTGTTTTTATTGACAGGGTTGTAATCAAACAAGATAACAGCCCCTAGGTTATATCTTTGGATGTCTTTACAGATCTGGCTGTTCTTAGGCACAGATGTGCCATGAAAACCAACCATGAGCATCTGTCCGATCTTCTTTTCAAGTTTTTCTTTACTCATGGTGCTCTCGTTTGCCATCATTTCAGATGAAACTCCAAGTATAGTAAGAACCAATAAAATCTTTTTTAGCATATATTTATCCTTATTTAGAAAATTAATTATAATATAGCTAGGCTTCAGGGTACTTATTAGCCATTAAAATAGTAATTAAAGCCTTTTAGTTTTATAATGGGTATACCTACAACATATGGAGAAATAAAATGAGTACTGAAAATTTAAAACACTTAGAGAGGATCAAAGAGAATATTGACAAGTCGAATACTCTCTCCGAAGAGGAAAAAAGCGATTCTATGAAACGTATCGAAGAGTGGTACCGTGAAGATCAGGTTTGGGGTACTTTTATCGAAGAGTTAAGTGAGTTCTCACCAAAGATCAAACAACTTTTGGCACAACTTGGTCTACTATAAGCACAGAGAGAATAAAAGCTAAGAATTACTAAAGTTACCCTCTTGTAACTCTTCTTTGAGCTTATCAAGTGCCTCTTGCATAATATTAACGATCAGCTCTCCTGCCAGCTGATCATCAGCTTCAGGGACATCCCAGCTAGTGATTTTCATATTTGCTTTAAATACTGCTCTTATCTCAAGTATGATCTCATTTTTTCTTGCCAAAATATCTTTTTCTACCGGATTCACCATTTTCCTTTTTTTTGATTTAACCCGAATTATGCAATAGGATTAACAACCTTTACTAATATTACCACACCAGTAGTTATAAATAACTTTATTAGTATACGGTTAACCTTAACCTATTATCATGTCATTACAAGAGCATCTGAAGGATACCATTAAATCCCCCTAGATAATTATATGGGTCTCCTTTTATAGAATATTTCCCTCCTCCTTTTAATCTTCTAGATGCTCTTTTATCAAACCATTCATATTCATTCAAACATACTTTAATAAAACGTTGTCTACTCAAGTACATTTCCGTGTCATTAGGTTTTATTAGTGTACGGTTAACCTAGATAGATTATACTTCTTCCATAAGAGCATCAGAAGGAACCATTTAAATCCCCCTAGATATTAAATTTGGTCTCCCTTTTTCATAGATTTTTTCCCTCCTCCTTTTAAACTTCTAGGTGCTCTTTTAAAAACCCACCTAATTTTTATCTAACTACACGATTTCTACATCTTCATTAGTGTATAATAAATAAAAAAAGGCTCATTCATGAGAAAAATACTTACATCAGCACTCCTTATTTTTTCACTATTTACCTATACACAGGCTGCTGAAAAAGCAAGTGAACAACCTAAAATGTCTATTACTGATATTAAAGGCATAACACATCAAATCACAGGAACAGAACAAGGACTTAATATTAAAGGATTGGAAGGAAAAATAGTCTTTCTCGAGTTTTTTGGACACAGATGTCCACCATGTGTAAAGTCTATCCCTCATCTTATTAAACTACAAGAAAAACATAAAGATAAATTAGCCATCATAGCTATCGAAGTTCAAGGCTATAACAACGAGCAGCTTACACAATTTGCAAAAGAAAATGGGATGAACTACATTGTCGTAGCAGATGAAAAAGCAGGTAATTTTGTAAACTATATCTCACAAAGAGCAGAGTGGGGAGGGAGTATACCTTTCTTAGTCGCTTTAGATGCAGAAGGTGCTGTACAGTTTGTTCAAGCAGGTATGCTACCAGAATCATCACTCGAAGAGCTTATCAAACAACTTAGTCCAAAAAAATAAACTACTGTAACCTCACGATACCATTGTGTATCGTGACTGAGCCTTCAAGTTCTGCCTCATATACTTTATCACCAAACTTAGCAACAGTATCATCAAATGTAGGTGATGCCTGACAGAAGTAAAAGAACGCATCTTTTTGTATATCTGAACTTGGTGCTTGTCCAAAACGAGTGGCAAACAGTTCCACATCTGTAATAGCCGTAGCTTTACCTTCACGAAGTAAACTATTCGTCCCGGAACTCTCATCAAGCCTTTGAGGAAGGACAAATATCTCTTTACCCATTTTCATTGCATACTCCACTGAACGCATAGAACCACTGTCTAACTCAGCTTCTGTCACTATAAGCATATCACCGAGAGCTACGACCAGCTCATTACGCACTACAAAACTCCATCCTGTAGCTCTAAATCCATCATTGAACTGACTCAACATCAGTCCCTCATTTTCAATGGACTCTATAAGAGATTTATTGACCGCAGGATACCGTATGTCCAACCCATTCGCCACCACCGCAATGGTATTGCCCTCACCTGCCCCAGAGTGTGCAATGGCATCTACACCCATCGCCACACCACTTACTACACATACCCCTCTTTTGGATAAAGCCTTAGCGATGCTGTAGGTAAACTGTTTGGTATAGTTTGAAGGTCTTCTAGTACCGACTATGGAGACTTTTGGACGTTTCAGTAAATCTAAATTACCTTTGTAAAAAAGCTCGGAAGGATACTTTTTCATCGCATCTAGCGCAGGGATAGATGAAGAGAGTATTTGACTCATGGACTACCTTTTTGACAATCATAGCAAAGCTACACGAACTTTGATAAAAATATGTCAAATTGTCATTAAATCCGAATTATTCAATAAAATTATGAAAATAGCGTTTATGATTTTATTGAATATTTCGGGTTACATCATCCAACTCCAAATAAAATAAGCCACTAAGGAAAGGACAATTACCCCTATAAAATTCAATTTCAAGCCAACAGATGCCATCTCTTTGATGGAAATCACCCTCGAACTCATCACGATAGCATTTGGAGGTGTGGCGATAGGGAGCATGAAGGCATAAGAGGCTGCAACTGTGGCAACCAGGAGAAGCATCGTACCCTCATTTTCCGGCATGAGTTTGGAAAACTCGTAGAAGATAGGTATAGCAATGGAAGTGAGTGCTGTGTTACTTGTGACCTCGGTAGAGAAGGTGACAAAAAGTGCTACAGCTACAAACATCCAGAAGAGTGGTAGGTTTGAGATGAAACTTAATTTTCCTGCTATGTCTGCGGCAAGTCCTGTATATGAAAAAGCTGCGGCTATGCTGAATCCTGCACCAAAAAGAAAGATGATCTCATACGGCATCTTTCGAGTATCTTCCCACTCTAAAAAACCTATGCGAGGTACAAACATCAACAGACCAAAACCTAATAGGACTAACTTTTCGTTGAGTGAAAAACCAAAAAATTGTTTTAAAAAGGTATTACCCAACAAAACAACAGCAAGTACTACGATAATACCATAGAGTCTTTTTTGTAAAGTGCTAAGTTCTGGTACAGAGTGATTCACATCCTCCACTTTTTCCTCTGTCACACCCAAAGAGAGGATCCAAGGCATGATCAACAACATCAACCCAACCACTGGTAACATCATAAACATCCATTCACCAAAAGCAAGAGAAGGGAGTTGATGCTCTTCTAAAAAGCCTATCAAGATGAGATTTGGTGGTGTACCTATGGGTGTCAATATGCCACCTACACTTGCACCATACGCTGTAGCCAGCAAGAACCGTACCTTAAGCCGCACATTTTCACTTAAAAAAAGTGCGATCGGCATAAGCATCAAAGTAATTGTTGTGTTTGAGAGCACTGAACTTAACAGTGCAGAAGTGATAGACAATGCATAGATGATACCCCTTGGAGTTTTAGGAAAAAAGCTAAGAAGTTTGGCTGAGAAATATTTATGAAGTCCTATCTTTTCTATGGCAATGGCAAGCATAAATCCACCCAAGAAAAGGAAGATTATTGATTTAGAGTAATTGACTGTAACGGCGTTGGTTTCCAGTATCCCAAAGATAGGGAAAAGCAATATAGGCAAAAGAGAGACTGCCCCCAGTGGCAAAGCTTCATTGGTCCAAAGTGTAACCAAAAAGGCTACAAGCCCGATGAGTGTTGCGTGTTGCGAAGAAAAGCCCAGTAGAGCCAAGGCAAAAAACCCTACACCGATAATGATAGCTGTGATGATCCCTTTCATCTATTTCCTCTTTCTATAGATTTCATCAATGTAAACAAGCTCTACATCTTTAAAAATATCTTTAGCACTTGCAAGTGCTTTCATGGTCACAGGATGAGGATGGCCTATGGCTACGGCATATCCTTTTTTCTTGGCTGTTTTTACCGCTTGTCGGAGCTGTTTATGTATATATGGGACATTGTGCTTATTATCTATGAATATATCTCTTGCTACATACGCATCACCAAAGGCATGTGCTATTTTACGTACTTTAGTTGACCCTATAGTACGACTGTCCACAAAAACAAATCCCTCTTTACGTAAGATACCATAAAGCATCTCCATTGCTTTATAGTTGTCCGTAAATGCAGAACCGGTGTGATTATTGACATAACGTGCCGTGGGGAAAAGTCTTCTTATCTCTTTTACTCTAGCTTCCATTTTCTCTTTAGGATCAGTTACTTTCAATGTCCCATACTGCTTATCAAAGGCTTTGCCTGATTGCATAGGAAGATGTACCATATAGTGTTTTAAGCCTTGTGCCAACTTATGATTTGACTTTGAGAGTTCGTAAGGTGGAAAAATTGAAGGGGTGACCTTTATAGGCAGAGACTTGATATGCTTTAATTGTTTTGCACTTGATACATCATCGATGATGATGGCAAGTTTGGGTTTTTTGCCACGATATGCCAATGCCACATCCTTAGCATTCACACTCTCTTTTTGCGTATGTAGATCATTTTTCTTCTCTATCTTCACTTTAGGGAGTGGCGTGTGTTGAGAAGGTTCATTCTCCTCATAGATCACTGTGGCAATGGAAGGTTCTTTTTTTATCGTCTCCTCTGGCTGCTTCGCTTTGATCTTGGAGAGATCTTCCAGCAACGCTTTAGTCGTATATGACTCTGAACCCTCTTTTTTACTCTTAGCGGATGGATTTTTGACAGCAGCGGTATCTCTATTATTCTGTCCTAAAAAATACCCGAAAACCACCAAAGAAATCATCAAAAAAACACCCAGTAGTACAAAAACATTTTTCTTAAAATTAGATGTTTTTGTCGTGCTTTTACGTGTTCTTTTTTTTACTGGTGTTTTTTTCTTAGCAGTAGTTTTTTTTGGTTTAGTTGCCATATAATTCACTAGTTTTAAATTTTAATTATTGTAGCAAAATGTCGCTTTGCGAAGTGAATAATGAATAGTGAATAGTGAATTTCAATATATTGAAGATGGTATCAGCTAAGCAAAATATTAGTAAATTTTTTAGATTTTAATCAACTAAGAAAGTTAAGATTTTTGTTGAGTGTGCTTTAGATTTTTGGGTTTGGGTAAGAGAGAGTGCACTACTTAACTAACTAAAAATTTTTAGTTAGTTTGCTGTAGTTTTGGAGGTTTGAAGAAGGGAGGCTACGTATAGTAACTGACCGAGTTCATCCTCCAAAGATGCAGTGAAATAACTAAAAAGATTAGTTAGTTTCTTGGTCTACGATTTTGTTTGCTGATATCCATGGCATCATCTCTCTAAGTTTAACACCAGTTTGCTCTATTTTAGATGCTCTGGCATTTGCTCTTTCAGCATTCATTCGTGGGTATCCTGATTGACCTTCAAGGATGAAGTCTTTAGCAAATCTACCGTCTTGAATTTCTGTTAAGATATCTTTCATAGCTTGTTTTGACTCAGCGTTGATAACACGTTTACCAGAAACATAGTCACCATATTCCGCTGTGTTTGAGATAGAGTATCTCATGTCTGCGATTCCACCTTCGAACATAAGGTCAACGATGAGTTTAAGTTCGTGAAGACACTCGAAGTATGCAAGTTCTGGAGCATAACCAGCTTCAGTTAATGTCTCAAAACCAGCTTGAACTAGTGCCGTTGCACCACCACAAAGAACAGCTTGCTCTCCAAAAAGGTCTGTTTCTGTTTCATCTTTGAAAGTTGTTTCGATAATTGCAGTTCTACCACCACCGATAGCTGATGCATAAGAAAGAGCAAGTTCTTTCGTTGTACCACTTGGATCTTGACCGATAGCGATAAGATCTGGAATACCACCACCTCTTACAAACTCAGAACGTACAGTATGTCCTGGTGCTTTTGGAGCGATCATAGTAACGTTGATGTTTGCAGCTGGGTGGATACGACCATAATGGATGTTGAAGCCATGACCAAATGCGATAGTTGCACCATCTTTTAGGTTTGGAGCGATTTCTTCTGCATAGATCTCTGCTTGATTTTCATCTGGAAGAAGGATCATTACTACGTCTGCTTTAGCTGTTGCTTCAGAAACGGTAAGTACTTCAAAGTTTTTAGCTACTGCTTTGTCCCAAGATAAACCGTCTTTTCTAAGCCCGATAACTACATTTACACCAGAATCTCTAAGGTTTTCTGCGTGTGCGTGACCTTGAGAACCGAAACCGATCATAGCTACTGTTTTTGATTTGATGATATCGATATCACAATCTTTGTCATAATATACATTTAAACTTGACATTTAAACTCCTTGATGTATGAAAATTTTCGCGATTATACCTAAAATAAACTTACTATCCTATTTTGAGGCTGTTGGCCTATTTTATACTATAATTAATTTTAATACCGATAGTAGGAGTGTCTATGATTGAATTTCTCAACGAGACCGTTTTGTGGTAGCATTGGATTGTTATGGGAGTTATTCTTTTAATTCTTGAGATGGATATGGGCACCTTTTTCATATTGGGACTTGGTATTGCTGCTATCTTGGTAGGGATGATAGATAACCTAATGGGGACATCTTTTACCACCGAGCTTTTCATCTGGATGGCTCTTTCTTTACTTTCTATAGCCGCATGGTTTAAGTGGTTTAGAGTACAGCCCGTCACACACAGCGGACAGTCAAACTATACGCTCGATACCCTAGGTACAGTCATCAAAGAGATACATCCTCACACCAGAGGCAAAGTCACTTTTGATACTCCCGTACTTGGCAATACCACTAGCACTAGCCAATGCATCAGGCGAGGCCATCAATATCATTACGAAAAACATACAAGATAAAGAATTACCAGCAATGTTCCTACTGGGTGACAGATACATTAACTCATTAGAGCAAATAAGTAAAAGTGAGAATTCTAAGTTTGTTATCTACCCTGCAGATCTGCAAGGTGCGATCAAGGGTATGTTGAGGAATGTATTTAAGAAATAGTCAACGACTCTTTTAAGGAATGGGGCATGAACCCCAACCTTGATTAAAATTTATAAATAGCACCTACAGTAATGGCATCTGAATCAATATCTACATTTGGTCGAACAAATCTATCAACCTCCACATCCTTAGCGATATTGAGATAGTCAACAAAGATGGAAATATCTTCTGTCACTTTGTAACTTGTACCGACACCCCACTGAAAACCATTATCATCTATATCAATACCCGAACCCTTGATACCATCAAGCTGAAAACCACCATAACCAAGGAGTCCATAGACTTTCAACTCTTCCATTAGGGGGTATTGTGGCTTCACATAAACTCCCCATAAACTCCTTTCGAGAATATCTTCATGAACCATTGAAGTCATATATCGACCTTCTACAGCGATATACTGGTTAAAGTCATACCCCGCGATCAATGTAATGTCCCCTGTTCTATCCTGTCCGTCTTTCTTATCAAAAAAACTTCCATCTGCCTCATATGCAATGACAGCAGAGATACCAAGACCTGCATAGATACCACTATGATCTACCGTTTCCTCTACTACAGGAACTACTACCTCTGGTTCGACTGCCGGCTGTATATCACCACCTGCAAACCCTATATTACTCATCGCTACCATCGTCAATAATGAAAGTGTTGTTTTTCTCATACTATCCTCCTGATTTTTATCTTATGTCCTATTACTTATCATACTCTTTTATATCTTAAAAAACATTACTTAGCAAAATGCTGGTAATCTTTAATACTTTTAAAGTTACCACCCCACTTCCAACCATATTTTTGAAAGATCTTAGTCGCTTTGTCGTTTCGTAAAAGCATAGCTCTATCTTGAGGTGTACTGTTTTTATGCACTCTTTTTCTATACTTCAACGAAGCCTTATGCGAGATGCGACCTTTTCTTGAAACATAAGGGTTTTCTATAGGGTTAATGTCAATCGCTTTGCCGTAAGAGTGTTTAGACCACTTTTTACTACCTGTAGCACTACGACAATTAAAAGCTGAAGTATTATCTGCCTCTATAGACTGAAAATCACTCCCTTTGAAATCACTCACAAGTCTCATTTTATTTATGGGATATTTTATCTTATAAAGCTCATGAAAAATCTCAACTACCTCTTTAGCAACATTTTTATGGACTATAAGTTCACCCCTTTTACTTTTCCCTTTAAAGTCCCAATGATTTACTTGGATATATCGAAGATTTTCTAAACCAACAGGACATCCTTTTCTCCATGAGTTTCCCTGTATCATTCGTTTTTTAACTTGAGGAGTGATCTTATTGATACTATAATCATAGTCAGCAAAAAGAGCTGTTTGCAAAAAAGCAGCTATCACTAAAAGAGTTTTTTTCATTATTTCCCCTTCATTCTAGTATCTAAATTATATCATCTAATTACTGCTCTTTGATTTACCCAAATCTCAAAATAGAAAATTTTGCAGTGGTGGTAACGCTTGTATTTAGGGGCTTTGAGAAAAATTTGAGTCACACCCGTAGGTTCAGTGATGATTTTTCTCAAAGCCCATGAATGCAATGGTTACTACTAATGCTTTTTTCTATTTTGAAATTTGGGATTAACCTTCCATTTACACAATTTTACTATTATATATACATATTTAAATAAACAATTTTAAGGAAAATAATGGAACAATTTAAAACCTA
>SOIK01000005.1 GCA_004377245.1 Sulfurovum sp.
TTTGCTTTTACATTATCCAAACTACCCGTAATAGGTGTTGGGTCATAAAAATGAGTTGCTGATTTTTGTTGTACACCAAGACCCCATATAGTTAAAACTACAAGGATACTTAGCAAAAGTACAGTTGCTATCAACATACCTGTTACACCATGGAGGCCAAACACGCCTCTATTTGTATTTTCTGCCATTTTAAGCTCCTTAGTTTGCTAATGACTGGATATAAACAGTCAATGCTTTTTCTTGTACAGGGGTAATCATAGTTTTAAATGATGGCATTTTACCTAAAGAACCCTTCTTACCATTTTGCAATGTATGATCAATCAATGTAGCATCATACGCAGCAAGATTTGGTGACATACCTGCCATACCTTTACCATCTGCTCCATGACAGCTTGCACATGCAGCAAATGATGCAGGTTGTTCACCTTTCATTCCACCAGCAATGTAAGTTGCGATCGCTTCAGCATCTGCACCCTGTGCCATCATAGGTGGCATAGCTCCCATTGGGTAACCAAGTTGGTTTGAACCATTTTTAATTACATCAAGAATTTGTGCTTTACTCATTCTGCTTGTAAAGTCATGTGCTTTACCTGAAAGACCGTCACCTGTAGCACCGTGACATGGTGCACACTGCACTAAGAAGATAGACTCACCCATTTGTTGAAGTGTTGCTGCATCTGCATTTTTATGTACCGCTTCAAACTTAGCATTATATGCTTTTACTTCCTCATTATATTGACCAATCTGGCTAAAAGCGTTGACTGGATATCCTGAAATCATATACCACATTGCCCAGATCATTGTTCCTAAAAATGAGTATGCCCATCCACCAGGAAGTTCATTTTTATACTCACCGATACCATCCCAGTTCTCATCAGCAAGTTCACCACTTGCTGTATCTGTTTTCATCTGGTTGATATATTTAACAGCTACACTTACTGTAATTACTGCAATCGCTACAGCACCAATAATCGTAATCATATTGATAGGATCACTCAAATCAATGTTCATCGACTCCACTACATAAATCGTAGCACCGATAAGCGCTGCTGCGAAGAGAAGTCCTTTTATCATTAACGCACTCATTTCTTTTGCTCCTTGTTTTCACTTGGGGTTACTGAACTACTATTTATAGGTTTGCTGTCGATTTCATCATCTAAAGCAATATTACCTAACTTTTCATAGTCCTTTTCACCTTTTTTTTCACTTCTATAGAGGTATATAATATACCAATATAACATCACCACTAAAAAAATGGTCATAAAGAAACTGGCATAGCCTTGAAGTTCTCTAATATCCATTTTTTCTCACTACTTCAATCTATTAAGGTAAGCAATAAGCGCTACAACTTCAGGAATATTCCCTGCAGCAACTGCTTCTTTAATATCTTTGTTTTTCATATCTGCAGCGATTTTTTGTGCATCAGCCAATACTTTTGGTTTATGTGCTTCCCAAGCTGCTTTTGTAGCCTGAAACTCATCACCATATGGTGTTGCAAATACATTTTTTACAGTTACTGCTTCAGCATATGCTGTTTCAATATCTGCAACATTTGTAAACTGATGTTTATATGCTGGCATAATTGAACCAGGTACTACATCTGTAGGCTCCCACATATGGTTTTCATGCCAGTCTGTTGTACGGTAGTTACCTACACGGTGAAGATCTGGACCTGTTCTTTTAGAACCCCAAAGGAATGGTCTGTCATATGCATACTCACCAGAGAGTGAATACTGACCATATCTGTCAGTTTCCGCTTTAAACGGACGGATAAGTTGTGAATGACAAGACAAACAGTTGTCTTTTTTATACACTTCTTTACCTGCAAGCTCAAGTACGGTGTAAGGCTTGAGCCCTACTACCGGTCTTGATGCTTCAGCAAAGTTAGGCAGGATCTCGATGAGTCCTGCAAATGCGATAACTATAAATACTCCTACTGCAAAGAAGAATGGATTTTTTTCTAACCAATGAAACATAACCTACCTCCTTATGCCATAGGTGATCTAAACTGTGGTTCTTCAGAAAGCTCTCTAGAAGAAGTCATAGTTTTATACATATTGTAAGCGAACATCAAGAAACCAATAAGGTATAACACTCCTGAAAGTGCTCTGATCGCATAGTAAGGGTGAAGTACTGTAACTGTATCGATGAAACTATACATCAAGTTACCATACTCATCAACTGCTCTCCACATCATACCTTGTGTGATACCTGCGATCCACATAGAAGTAAAGTAAAGAACAACTGCTACTGTCTGAAGCCAGAATTGTGCTTCTAACATTTTTTTAGAATAGATTTCTCTTTTGAACATTCTTGGAGCCATATGGAAAAGTGCAGCCATGATCATGAATACAACCCAACCAAGTACACCATCATGAACGTGTCCAGGGATCCAGTCTGTAAAGTGCGCAATTGCATTTACTGATTTGATCGCTTGAATAGGACCTTCAAGTGTTGAAAGCATATAGAATGTAGATGCAAGTACCATAAATTTGATCAATGGGTTTTCAGTTAACTGGTTCCACTCACCTTTCATAGTAAGGAGCATGTTGATCGCTGAACCCCAAGATGGAAGAATAAGTACTATAGAGAATACTGATCCCATTGTCTGCATCCAATCTGGAACTGTTGACCATAGAAGGTGGTGTGAACCAGCCCAAAGGTAAACGAACATCAATCCCCAGAAAGAGAGAAGTGATAGTTTATAAGAGTAGATCGCTTGACCAGACTCTTTTGGAAGGAAGTAATAGATCATTGCAACGATAGGCACAGTAAATCCAAATGCAACTGCATTGTGGCCATACCACCATTGTACGAGTGCATCATTTGTACCTGAGTACATAGAAACTGAGTGCAAGATATTACCAAGTCCGCCAGAAGCGAAGTATGTAGGTACTGACATGTTGTTGAAAAGGTAAAGCATAGCTATACCGAGGAAACATGCGATGTAGTACCACATAGAGATATAAAGTGCTTTTTCTCTTCTGATACCGATAAGTCCAAACATTGCTACACCCCAAAGAACCCAAACAAGAACAATCACGATATCTATCGGCCATTCAAATTGTGCATACTCTTTAGCTTGAGTATAACCTAATAAAAGTGTAATAACAGCGATAAGTGCGCCTACGAAATAGAGCCAAAAGTGAAGTTTACTAATAAACATGATAAATTTGGACTCTGCCATAGAGACTTTAAGTACTCTTTGTGCTACATAGTAGAATGTCGCAAACACCCCACTTAAAGTAAATCCAAATATTACTATGTTAGTGTGTAGTGGTCTTAATCTTGAGAATGTCCCATACTCACCGAGTAAGTAGTTCAATTCTGGAAATGCTAGTTGTGCCGCGATAAGCGTACCGATAATCATACCTAATATCCCGAACAAGATCGTTGTAAAAGTAAACAATTTTGCTACGGAATAATCGTATTCCAATGCTGCGTGTGCTTGCATGCATACCCCCTTGTAAAAATTCTATGTTGTAAAATGACAATATTTGACAACATTCGACTTTTATTATAGGTTTTTTTTTCAAATATAGAGCTTAAAAAGATAGAGGCAAAAAAGATTTGTTAAATTATTTTTAACAATGTGGAGTAAATCGTAACTAATCGCCTACAGGACGATAGGTTTTGAGGTTTAACTAAGAGTAATTTACTCCTAATTAAACCTCATTAAAATGAGAATTTACGCTTTTCCTTTTGCACTTTGGATAGAATGAATATATTGATAATCCACGGTAATATTTTGTTCCCTTGGCAAATGCTTAGAGAGTCTAGAAATCATCCCTTCAAAATCTTCAAACAGATAGTTTGCCATAGAACCAGGGATAGGATTTATCTCATTTAAAAGTACTTCACCCTCAACAACAAAAAAGTCACAACGAATGATGCTTCCTTTGAAAAGTGGATCATAGATTTTTTTAAAACTCTCTTGTATCTTAACTTTTAAGTCATCTGAGATATCTGCAGCTAGGACTTGTGAATCTCTAGAAAAGTCCATGTATTTTTTTTCAAAATCTAGAAATTCTTCTTTATGTGGTTCTTCTACTATAGAAAGTTCCCATTCATTCGTGTAAGATCCAGCTTGATTAAACTCTTTTACACCCTCAATGAAAGGCTCTACTATCACATCTGTATCAAACTCAAATGCTACGTCTAGTGCATAGTCAAGTTCAACTTCACTTTTAACGATACTTACACCAATACTACTGCCTAGACGCACTGGTTTGATGATGACAGGGTATGCCATAGTGATTTTTCTCTCATCATTTTTCGAGAGGTACTCGTAATCTACTGTTTTCACCCCTAAACTCTCTGCAAGGAACTTCGTATAGAGTTTGTTATAACTGAGTGCTGAGGCTTCCATACGCGGAGAGATGAAAGGAACATTATAAAACGTCATCATAGAAGCCATTTTCCCATCTTCACCGTCTCTACCATGGATAAGGTTAAGTGCAACATCAAAATCTACAGTTTTACTTCCGAACATACCATCTATAAAAAAACCACCTTTTTTCAGTGTGAGTTTTTTACTTTTTTTATATTCACCCGAAGAGAAAAGTTTAGAATTTATTTTATCTGTATCTATG
>SOIK01000273.1 GCA_004377245.1 Sulfurovum sp.
TTTACCTTGTCATTATGAAGAGGTTGCTGTTTACAGTGCACTCTTTCATAGAGATCGTAAAAATAATCCATTGCCTTTGGAGGCTCTTTGAAATCATGTTTTATTTTATCCAATACCGTAGCAGCTTCCATTGCCTTATGGCGGTTTTGTCTCTGTTTTGAAGTTTCTATTTTGGATTTTTTAACTTCTCTAGTCATCTTCTTTCTCCCACTTATCCATCTCCATTCTTTTTGCAAAACCACCTTTTGTAGATTTGAATATTGGATAATTAACAAAGTCCACATGTAAAACATCATCTTCAGGACAAGCAGCTACGCACTTCATACAAAGGATGCAGTCATCCCTTAAAATATTTTCACTCTCTACATCATCAGCTATATCTTTTATCTGCATATCACAGACATTATAACAGTCGCCACATTTTGTACATTTATCACCATCTTTTTTAAGCTTTAACAGTGCCGCGTCACTAAAGATATAATGCATTGCACTCATAGGGCAAAAAAAGCAGAAAAATCTTTTTTTGATAAATGAACCCACAAAGAACAGACCTGTAAAAACCAGGCCCAAAGTAGTCAGGATCATTGCACTTTTTGTTGAAAAATCCAAACTCCATTGGGAAACATCTCCTACAAAAAGAGGTGTTATCATTCTTCCTGGACAAATCTGGCAAAAAGCTGTTCTCCACTCACCGCCAAGAAGACCCATACCAACAGCAATAGGAGATAATATCACAAGAGCAAGCATAATATATTTTATCTTTTTTAATTTATTAAATTGTGGCTGAGTATAAGTACTGTATCTAATACCAAGTTTTTTTCGTAAACCTGTGATCCAATCTTGCATAGTTCCTAAAGGACAAGCATATCCACACCATGCTTTATTAAATACTATAAACCATACTAAGAAAGTTATAAAACCTATCAGAACAGAGATGCTTGCTGCACTAAAAAGCACATCCAAAGGACGAGCCAGCTGATGCTGCAGGGGAAGGAAATAACACATACCGCCAACTTCTCTATCATATCCACATGAAAATATCGGGATACTATTTCCTAAATTGATAGCAAAATATCCTCCATATACAAAGAGTATAAAGAAAAAGATCTGTAGCCAAAACCTAAATTTTCTTATATCTGCATTGTTTATAAAATCTTTAATTCTTTTCATTAAAATTCACCTCTTGAAACGGTTTTTCTCGTCTTCTTCTATACCAGTAAATTGCAAATCCTGAAAGTATCATAGTAGCCATTGCTGCTGCCAAACCGTAAGCATAAGATTTGTATTCACTGCTATTTGGATAATAAATAGATGGATAAGTTGCACTGTATTTTATTTTTTTATACTCATCGCCTTCATATGCTCCTTGAATATTTTTTGTATAAGAAGCGGTTAATATAAATTTGTTTTTATATCTTCTGTCAAACTTGTTCCACTCTGGAAAATAATCTTTTAAAAGTACAAAAACTGCCATTCCATCCTTATCTGTTTTTATCGTTTTTGACCATCCGCTCTTTGTTGAAAGTGTCAGATCAGCACCCTCTATAGCTTTACCGTCTAGGATAACTTTTACTCTCATTTTATCACCGGAATATAAACGATGAAAAAAAGTTTCCCCTTTTTCTCTTAGTCTTAAGATATCAAAAGGTATCTCTTTTATCGTGTGAGCTGACATCTTTTCATCGTCATAAACTGCATCATTGCTATGGTTGAATCTCATATATTCATATTTTGCAGTGCTAAGGTATAAGGTATCATCATCGACTATTTTATTGGTATAAAAAAGATTGTAGTATCCATTGTCAGGCATTTTAAAACTTACCGATTTACACCCTCTGTCTCTTGATTGTTTAGCTTTTGTTGTGTTTAAATTTGCATCCAACACATAAAGTTCAGCATTTATATCGCCTATACAGCTTAACTTATTTGATCTGTCCATAAAAACAGGCCATACTTTCTTCGTTGGTACTTTTCCTCTTGAGCCACCATGCATATGTCCACCGTGCCCACCACCTCTTTTTTTCGCTGCTGGATTTTTATCTGTAAAATAGACAACATCAGTAGCAGATGCCTCTTTGATCATTTTCTTTGCAGAAGTATCAAAATCTTTCAGTGCAATTTTTAATGCCACATCAAAATCTACTACTTTCCCTTGGTATCGTTTAGAAAATTTGACAGCATCCTCTTTTTTGGCAAATGCATATTTGCTTACTTTGCTCATAGTGGCTTTTTTCTTACTTCCTACAACATAAAATGCACTTTTTGCATCTATGAACTTTAAACTTTTGACATCAACTACCTTGAAATCTTTTATAGGCATTTTTTTAATATTTTTCTCTTCAGCCAAACAGTGAATAGAACAATACTGTCTAACTGCCTCATCTAAATGTGCCGCATGATTTGTTTTGTAGAACATTGGGAGTTTCATACCACATGCAATACATGATGCTTTATCTTTTCCTGATTGCAAGAGTATGGCTTTGTCTTTTGGAACGGTTTGGAACATCTTTCCTCCACCTCCATGACTTCCATGCCCTCCTGAAGCTCTCCCGTATGTATCTAAAATATATCCTCTGTACATATTAACACTTAAGAAGAAGATTATTAAAGATGCTGCAAAAGGATACGCAATCATTTTTCTTACTTTATCAGCATCCAGGAGTTTCATTCTTTTATAAAGTATGATCAATGCCCAAGTAATTGCAACCCATTTTAGTAAGCCGAATATATGTAACCAACTGTCTCCTCTTTTAGCTAAAGATGCAACATCTACAGAGAAGCCAAAACCGTAAGCAAAGCCCTCTACAATACGCTCATACCCTCTCATAAAAAAGGTTTCAAGTGAGTGGGCAATAGAACCTAAAATAAACAAAGGAGCATAAGAGTACCCCAAGTCATAAAATGTACTGCTAAAATCTTTTTTAAGTATCTTGGCAGCTATAAACATACCAATTACAGCTGCTAAAATGGTGAATAGCATTGCATATAAAAATGCAAAGAGTCCAATGGGATCAATAGCTCCAAAACTTACAAACCCTTTGAAAAATTCTGCTGTTTTTGACCAGATCATATCACCAGCAGCATTACTTCTTCCGATTCCATGATGAAATGCCATTGTTATAGAAATAGAAGCTAAAATAAGAACAAATGACCAAACTTCAGCTTTGACGATTTTAAATTTTGAAAATAGAGAAAATGAGGGCTTCTTATATTTAAAACTGACAGCTTCACAGGCAGCACTACAATCCATACATAAAGTACAGTCCGTCATAGAGTTTCTTTTATCAAATGTAAACGGTTTTAAGTTGTAAGGACAAGCCGTTGCACACTCAAATGTTTTACACTCACTACAAGCACTTTCATAAGTTCCAAGCCAAGTAAAAGAGAGCTTGGAATAAGCTCTTGTAAGTGTGCCTATAGGACAGATAAATTTACAGTAACTCATATCTTTATATAAAAAATAGACCACAAAAGAGAGTAAAGTCATCACTGTAAATAAAATGGCCGTGCCTAGTGGTGTTCTATACACACCTGGAAACATATAGTAAATTCCCCACCAGCCTATCACAAGCAACAATACACCTATATATCTATTCTGCATCCATTTTGGCATTGTTTTTTTCAATCCAAATTTTGTAATATATTTTCCCATAAATCCATGAGGGCAAATACCACAAAAGATCCGTCCAAATGTTGGAAGGGTAATTACCATAAACAAAGACCAGAAAATTCCCCAAAATAGTGCGGTAGTAAATGTGTTATCTTTCCCAGTATGTGCAAAACCAAAATAAAGTGCATATACAAACAGAGCTAAGACCGCTACTTTTAATGTTGTTAAAAATTTCTGATTTTTAAATAAAAAGCCCAATATCGGTTTTGCATAGATATCATCTTTATCACGCTTTATAAAATCTACCACTATGTATCCTTTATCTTTAAATTAAAGTATTAAAACACCATTTAATACCAATACTCCTACCATTATCAACAGTAGTGCCGCAAAGCGTTCTATCCATATCTTGTAAGAGGAAAACTGAACCATTAACCCTTTGATCACTTTTGAGACGATAAAGCCATAAAAAAGGATCGAAAATATAACAGCCCCTACTCCAAAGAACAGTCCCAAAGCCGCTGCATTGTAAAACGTACTGCTGTTTACTGCAACTGCCAAAAGCGCCATTATGGGAGCACAAGGATTGACTGACATGGTTGCACCAATAGTAAAAAAACCCAGCTTATTTAACTTTGGTTTCTTTATTAAAGGTGTTGTGTGTCCGCATGAACTAGCAGCTTTAAAACTTTTATAAAACAGAAAAAGTCCCATAGAAATAGTGCTAACTCCAAGAATTATGCTAAATAAACTATTGTCATCCAATATTTGCTTTACCCAAAAAGAACTCAAATAAGCAATAATCGCTAAAAGTGTATAGCTGAATATTCTGCCCAAACTAAAGGGTAATATAATCCCCAGTGCCTGTTTTGTATCGTTTGAATTGCTGACAAGCAGAGGACTTAAAAACGGCATACATGAAAACATGCATGCCGTTGCTCCGTAAGAGAGCCCTATGATGAAAATAGAAAAAAGAGTTGTT
>SOIK01000284.1 GCA_004377245.1 Sulfurovum sp.
GCAGCGATCCCGGCACTTAACGGTGAAGTAGATGATGAGATAGAGATGATGAGAAGAGCATTTGAAGGGCGTGCAAAAGAAGCGGCAGAACTCATGAATGAGATCGATGGTCTTTCTGCACTTAAACCACAAGGTGCATTTTATCTTTTTGTTAACATCAAGGATATCAGCAATGACTCTATCGAATTCTGTAAAGAACTACTTCAAGAGACTGGCGTAGCTGTTGTTCCGGGGATAGGCTTTGGGTCTGAAGGCTACTTTAGATTCTCATTTGCTACAGATATGTCAACTATCCGTGAAGGTATCAGACGTATTGAAAAGTTTGTAAAGAGTAAGCGATAATATCTCTCTTGCTCTCTTGGTGCAATTTGTTATTTTGAAAAAGGGATTTATCTTCTTGTAGCATAAAGCAAATGCAACTGTTTGAACGGAGTGAGTTTTGCATTTGTAAAAGAAGAGAAATATTCCCAAGAGAATAACTCTTACAGCAATTTTTTGTTTCGCTTTTTCTAAAAAATAAAAAGAGAACACTAACTAATGGTAGTAGTTTTAAAAACTGCTACTTCTTCTTCGTCATTCTCTCCATTACAAACCATACCAAACCTATGATACTAAACAATACTACAGGTGCTATCCAAGGACGTTCTTTAATTACACCAAAAAAAGCAATGATAGATTCACTTGCATAATAAGAACTAAGCCCTATGGTTAATACAAACACAATAGACGCAAACACATTAAAAAATGCAAACTTCTTAAAGTCATACTTTGAAAGTGCCATAGAGAGTGGCACAAGGGTTTTTATGCCGTACAAAAACTTCTGTATAAATATGGCTGACACCCCATACTTACGCATGATAAGTGTGGCAAGGGCTATTTTACGTTTGTGTTTTGCAAAGTAAGGTTGTATCTCTTTTTTCTTGTACTTACCAAGATAAAAAAGAAAGATATCACCTAAAAAGTTTGACACCGTAGCCACAGCTAAAGCTGTAGTTAAATCCATATTTCCCATAAATGAAAATACACCTGCTGCTGCAACGATGAACAACGAACCACCAAAGGCAAAAAAAGCAATGGCAAAATAACCCCATGTTTCAAGCGAAGAAAAATCCATAAAATATCCTATTTTTCGTCATCCTCAGCTTGACTGGGGATCCACAGCTAGAACTATATGCCTATTATGGATCCCCGTATCAAGTACGAGGATGACGAATTCAATAAAGAATCATACCCAAAATAAGTTATAATCCTTCTCATGATCACTACACTACTCTCCATCATCTTTGTTTATGTCTTCATCTTACTTGGCTACATGGCTAAACGTATATTCAAAGAAGATATGAGTACCAAGACACTTACCCTTATGTCTGTCTATTTTTTACAGCCTTTTGTCACCATCTGGGGCTTCAGTACAGCCAAGCTACACAGCGAACACCTATACGTCCCACTTATCTACCTAGCCATCATTTTAGCCCTACTCATCCCCACTATACTCATAGGCAAGATGCTTTTCGTTGACCCAAAAGAGCGTGCTATTTTTAGCATCGCAGGTTTTGTAGGTAACACAGGTAACATCGGTATACCTCTTGGTATCGCCCTCTTTGGAGAGCAGAGCGTCATCTACACCACACTCATCAACATAGCCAATGTCTTTGTAGTCTATATCATAGGTGTCTACATCTACTCACGAGGCTCATTTAGCATTAAAGACTCTCTCTTTAACATCATCAGGATACCCATCATCCCTGCTTCACTCGTAGCCATACTCATAAACATTTACGATGTACCCTTAAGTACACAGATACAAGAGTTTTTCAAGATGGGAGCCTACGCAGGGATAATCTTGCAACTCTTTTTACTAGGTACATTCCTACAAGGCATACGCATCAAAGAACTACACCCAAAACTCTTCATAGGAACCATAAGCCAAAAGTTCATCCTTATTCCTCTTGCTACAGCTCTTATACTTAGCTTCACATCTTTACCGCTCTTTGTACAAGGAGTCATCTTCATGGAGATGATGGTACCCCTAGCCGTAGCCAACATCAACTTAGCCTCTTTGTATGACTGCAAACCTAAAGATGTGACTTCTCTTATATTACTGAGTACGGTTTTGTTTATTCCTTTATTGTTTGGGTTGAGTTATATTGTGAATCACTACTATTTGTGATAAAATTATAAAAAATTATCCTCGTTCCCACGGTTTCCGTGGGAATGCATACATAGATTCGATAAGTTAATAATGTTTATTTACTATTACAAACCGAAGTATGCATTCCCAAACCTACTTTGGGAACGAGAGGTACAGGAGCCTTTCATGTCAAAAAAAACCCTTATCGTCGGTGCAGGTGGTGTCGGAAATGTTGTAGCTTTTAAATGTGCGATGAATGCAGATACATTTGGTGACATCACTCTGGCGAGTCGAACGCTCAGTAAATGTAATGACATCGCAGATAATGTCAAAATGCGTACAGGTATTGAGATAGAAACAGTACAAGTAGATGCCGACAGTGTTCCTGAGCTCATAGAGCTTATCACAACTACAGGTGCAAACATTGTTATCAATGTTGCTTTACCCTACCAGGACCTTACCATCATGGATGCATGCCAACATTGTTGTGTAGATTACCTCGACACTGCAAACTACGAGCACCCTGATACTGCTAAATTTGAGTACAAAGAGCAGTGGGCAAGAGATGAAGAGTTTAGAAAAACAAATATCATGGGACTACTGGGAAGTGGTTTTGACCCTGGTGTGACCAATGTCTTTTGTGCCTACGCTCAAAAACACTACTTCGATGAGATTCACACTATAGATATACTTGATTGTAATGCAGGTGACCATGGCTACCCCTTTGCAACGAATTTTAACCCTGAAATAAACCTTCGTGAAGTCTCGGCTAAAGGGCGTTACTGGGAAAATGGAGAGTGGATAGAAACAGAACCGATGGCCATAAAACAAGTATGGGACTACCCGGAAATAGGTCCAAAAGACAGCTATCTGCTTTACCATGAAGAGATGGAGAGTTTAGTCAAGCACATCAAAGGACTCAAAAGAATCAGATTCTTTATGACCTTTGGAGAAAGCTATCTTACTCATATGAAATGTCTTGAAAATGTGGGGATGCTAGGCATCAAAGAAGTAGAACATAAAGGACAAAAGATCATCCCTATGGAGTTCCTGGCTACCCTACTTCCAGACCCGGCAAGCCTTGGACCACGTACTAAAGGAAAGACAAATATCGGTATCTTCGCCAAAGGCATCAAAGACGGAAAAGAACGTACCGTCTACATATACCAAGTCAGTGACCATGAACAATGTTACGCAGAAGTCATGAGTCAGGGTGTCAGCTACACCACAGGCGTACCAGCCATGATAGGAGCCAAACTCATGCTAGAAGGCAAATGGCAAGGCAAAGGTGTCTTCAACTTGGAAGAGTTTGATCCAGATCCATTTATGGAAGAGTTAAATGTGCAAGGGTTACCTTGGAAGGTAATGGAACTACAAGCTGATGAAACACGCTTAGTGCCATAAAATTAAAGCGTATAAATGGACTTCATACTCAAAAAAATCGTTTCTATGTTCTTGATGCCACTTCCTTTGGGTGTGGCTCTCATTGTAGTTGCACTCATATTTCTATATAGACATAAATTACAAAAAGCCAAACTTACTTTAGTAGTGAGTATCGTATGGTTTTTTCTATTTTCCTACTCACCCTTTGTTGACACACTTTTGCATAACATAGAGTCTAACTACCCAACGCTACACCAAGCACCAAAAGAGGTAAAATACATTTATGTTTTAGGCGGAGGACACTCTACAGATGGAAATCAGCCCATCACCTCACAAGTGAGTGAGGCTTCTGTAGTTCGACTCAATGAAGGCATACGACTTTACCATCAACTACATGAAAAAGCAAAGATTATAGTCTCAGGCTATCATGGGTTACATGATCCTACACCCCATGCCCTTATGCAAGAAAAATTAGCCATCGCATTAGGTGTACAAAAAGAACATATTATACTGCGTCCTCAACCAAGAGACACACAAGAAGAAGCAATAGCTGCAAAAAAGTTACTGGGTGATGAACAGTTTATCTTAGTGACATCTGCATCTCATATGACAAGAGCAATGCGATTCTTTAATAAAGAAGGACTAAACCCTACCCCTGCACCTACAAATCATCTAGCGAGTATAAAACACCTAAATTATACAGACTTCTTTTCTTCTCATGCACTTGTGAAATCTCGCATTGTATTTCATGAAGTTTTGGGCTTAGTCTGGCAAAAGTTAAAAGGTATCTAATGCAGTTTAATGGTTTCCCTAAAGAGGGACTTCAATTCTTAGATAAAATCATCGTAAATAACTCAAAAGAGTGGCTTGATGCTAACAGAGATGATTATGAAAAATATATTGTAGAGCCAAATAAAGCCTATGTTGAAGAGATGGGGGAGCATTTACAGATACTTGTACCCACTATTAATGCCATTCCCAATACCAACAAATCACTCTTCCGTATCTACCGTGATGCCCGTTTTCATCTAGCTGA
>SOIK01000012.1 GCA_004377245.1 Sulfurovum sp.
TCATCATCTTCTTCTTTTGGGGCAGGGTTCACTGCACGAACGATAAGGATAGAGACACCATAAAGTATGACAAGTGGTGCAGCCATAAGTAGCTGTGTTAAGATGTCCGGTGGTGTTAAGAGGGCTGCAGCAACAAAGATAATGATAACGGCATACTTGAAAAAATCTATGAGTGTACGGTCAGTGACTAGTCCAAGTAGTGCTAGAAAATATGCAAAAACAGGTAACTCAAATGCGACTCCAAAGCCCATCATGATCTTAGTAAAAAACCCAACATAATCTTCGATGTTGATGAGTGGTGTATAGAGGAATGAACCAAAAGTGATGAGAAACTGGAATCCAAATGGTGTGACAACATAGTAGGCAAAAAGTACCCCGATAAAGAACATCACAGAACCGCCTATAACAAAAGGTATGACCATTTTCTTTTCATTGTTATACAGACCAGGTGCGACAAAGAGCCAAAGCTGATAAAGGATGAAGGGAAGTGCAGCAAGGATCGCTGCAAAGAATGAAACTTTAAGTGCTACAAAAAATGCACCTCCGACTTGGTGGGTTGTTATCATCCCCCCGAAGGTGTTATCTGTAGCAGATGTTGTTTTTTTGCTAAGGTTTAGGTCTTGCAATGCTTGACTGAGCTCCTGGGTTGATCTGGCTGTCTCTTTTGCAGCTATTGCAGCTTCTTTCAGTAGAGATCCCAATGCTATATTTTGTTGTTCGATAGATGTTTTTGAAGCTTGGGTAAGTGCTGCTTGAAGCTTGTCTGCCGAACGTGATGCTTCTAAAGAGAGTTGTGCTGCTGGCTTTGGTGTTGCCTGTGTTACTGGAGTAGTTGTAGTTGTATTGCTGTCGGGTACATCTACATGCCATGTTCCTTTCTCTTTAGACTCTATCATAAGTCCGACTTCTGTCAGTGCATCATTGAGTGGTTGTGTTACCCAGGTAAGAATGTTATTGTGAAAGATAAAAGCAAAAACAAACATCACAAAAATAGAGAGAACAGAAAGTCCTAGTCTTTTTCGTAACTCAACAAGGTGAGGTTTAAGGTCATCAAACATTATGCGTCACCTTTGCTGTCATCGTTTTTCTCATTCTCTGTAGTCTCATTTTTCTTTTTCTTTGTAGTTTTTTTCTTAAAGGTAACAGCGTCACTTTTTTCTTCTACTTGAGTCGCTATAGGTGTAGTTTCTGCATAAGGACTCTCTTTTTTAGCTTTAGCTAGAGGTTCTTCTGTGGATACTTCTTCATCATACGTGACATCATCCATGTCATCAAAATCTATATTTTTAAAACTTTTGAGTTCACTTGTTGCATTGTCCAATTGTGCTTTATATTTCAACGCTTCATCTTTGAGATCTGCGATTTTCATCTCTTCTTCAAGAGAACTTTTTGCTTCGCCTACAGTCTTTTTAACGCTTTTGATAAACTTTGCGATCTGTACCATCGCATCAGGAAGTTTATCTGGACCCAAAAAGAGGATCGCGATAACAGATATGAGGAGTATTTCGGTAAAGCCGATGCCAAACATAGTATGCCTTGTAATTTAATTAATGTATTTTAGCAAATTATTCTAAAGGATAGCCATACCTATCCTAGAATGTAGAGTGCCAATTCATCACTTAGAAAGAAATTGTCATTGTAGTAGTGTGTATCATCACATCTAAATTTCTTTTCTTCACAAAGTATTTGAGCTTTCTCAATCATTTTTTCTGACAAAAGAGACTTTTGAACACCAATGCTGCTTCGTAAGCCTAAAAAGATCTTTTCAGTGAGTAATTCATCTTTGCTGAGTGGTTCTTCGGTGATATTTAGAGGGTTGGTGATATAAGACTCAATATTCGTTTGTGGATAATATCTGCTGTCTTTTAAAAAACCTACAGCACCAGCACCAGCTCCTATATAATCTTCAAGCTCCCAATACCCTTTGTTATGTCTGCTTTGGTAGGTTCCAAAGTTTGAAATCTCATAGTGTGTAAATCCTCGTTTTTTTATCTCGTCGGCTACAAAAAAAGCAAGATTTTCATCTTCTTGTCTCACTTGGGGTGTGGTTGAAAATTTGGTACCATCTTCTATAGTAAGTTCATAGGCTGAAATGTGGTCTATAGGCAAAGAAAAGGCTTCTTCTATATCATTCAGCAGTAGCTTTTGTGTATCACCTTGATAGTTATAGATAAGATCAAGTGAAAGGTGTTTAAAGCCTATCTTTTTGGCATAAATAATGGCATCTTTAGCTTGTTGGGGTGTGTGTGCTCTGTTAAGTGCTTTGAGCTTGTTACTATCAAAACTTTGTACACCAAAACTCACACGATTGACACCAAGACTTTTCATCCCTTCCAGCCACTCTTTTGTAGCAGAGTTAGGGTTGGCTTCAGTCGTGATCTCTGCATCATCCTGTAGATAAGGTTTTAATAATTCAAAGATAGGTTTATAAAGTTCTGCTGTAACCGTAGATGGTGTGCCACCACCTATAAATAGTGATTTGATCTGTTTTTCTTGAGCATCAAATCGTCTTAATTCAAAAGAGAGTTGCGTGTAAAGTGCTTGCATATACTCACTACGGGTATCAAATTTATCGACATAAGAGTTGAAACTACAGTAGTGACACTTGGAATCGCAGTAAGGGATGTGAATATAGAGTAGCAACTTTTCTCTCTTTCAAATGGTTATAACCGGATTTTAGATAAAATTATATCAGAAAAAACAGAATAGATAAGTAACTCAACTTTTGCACTTACGTCATCCTCGTGCTTGACACGGGGATCTAGAGTTTTTGATATAGTGTATGTTGGATATTCTCTGCAGTTTGAATTCTAGATTGCCCATCGGAAATGTCCTTGGGGTGCCCGATCGGAGTCGGGAATGACGATGGAAATGCATATGCGAAAGTTGTGTAAATAAATTTTAGTGAAATGAGTAAAGTATGCAAAGCAAAAAGCGTTATCGCCCAAATGTTGCAGCAGTTATACTCTCTTCCAAATATCCGGATAAGTGTGAGTTTTTTGTGGCACACCGAAGTGATATCAAAAATGCGTGGCAATTTCCTCAAGGGGGTATTGATGAGGGAGAAACACCTTACGACGCACTACTTAGGGAGTTGCTAGAGGAAATCGGCTGTAATGATGTGGAAGTTTTAGGAGAGTTTCCGGAGTGGATCTCTTATGACTTTCCAAAAGTTGCAAGAGGAAAGGTGTATCCTTTTGACGGACAAACCCAAAAGTATTTTTTGGTACGTCTTAAAGAAGATGCAATGATTGACTTACAGGCATATGATATTCCAGAATTTGAAGAGTATGAGTTTGTAGCATATGAACAGTTATTTAAAAAGGTTACCTACTTTAAACGAAGAGTCTATCGTAGAGTGATTGATTATTTTATACAAGAAGGTTTGATATAAATAAATGGTAATGGTTTAAAATTATTATATTTTAAACAATGCGACTAGTCGCATGAGCAAACTGCTGAAGTTAATTCAGCGTTAGCGTAGTTTTTTGGGCTTTGCTCAAAAAGCGTTATAATATAAAAAGGATTGAGTTAGATGGTAGTCGTACATAAGTATGGTGGCACAAGTGTTGGAGATTTAGACCGTATAGAAAACGTAGCGAATCGTGTAGCAAAAGCAAGAGAAGCAGGTCATGACATCGTGGTGGTTGTCTCAGCAATGAGTGGTGAGACAAATAAGTTGATAGGGTATGCAGAGCATTTTACTTCAGCCCCTGCAAAAAAAGAGATGGATATGCTCCTAAGTTCCGGGGAGAGGGTTACGGCTGCGTTACTCTCTATCGCGTTACAGTCAAAAGGTTTTGATGCTGTAGCGATGACTGGACGTCAGGCAGGCATCGTGACAGATGATACACACACCTATGCACGTATCGAGTCCATAGACCCTACAGCGATGCAAAATGCCATCAAAGAAGGGAAGATCATCATTGTTGCTGGTTTCCAAGGCATCAACAAAAATGGTTCAGTCACTACGCTTGGACGTGGTGGTTCAGACCTTTCTGCCGTTGCTTTGGCAGGTGCACTTAAAGCAGACCAGTGTGAGATCTACTCTGATGTAGACGGTATCTACACAACAGACCCTCGCATAGAACCCAATGCAAAGAAGCTTGATACTATCTCGTATGACGAGATGCTTGAGCTCTCTTCTTTAGGGGCAAAAGTATTGCAAAACCGTTCAGTAGAACTGGCAAAAAAACTTAATGTTAAACTGTATGCTAAAAGTAGTTTTAGCGATAATGAAGGTACGCTTATCACAAAGGAGAGCAATAGTATGGAAGAAGTATTAGTAAGTGGTGTTGTCCTTGACAAAAACCAAGCAAGAGTGACACTCAGAGGTGTCTCAGACAGACCGGGTATCGCAGCAGAGATCTTTACGATGTTGGCAGAGGCAAATATCAACGTAGATATGATCATCCAAAATATGGGAACAGATGGTTCAACGAACCTTGGATTTACTGTACCCCACAGTGATCATGAACATGCAAAAAAACTGATGGCAAGCTTTGACCA
>SOIK01000184.1 GCA_004377245.1 Sulfurovum sp.
TCTCTGATCACATTGACTTTTATTTCACCTGGGTATTGTATCTTATTTTGTATCTCTTTTGCAATCTCTTTACTTAAGAGCACTGCTTCATTGTCACTCATCTTCTGTGCATTCACAAAAACCCGTATCTCTCTTCCTGCATTGATGGCATAGGCTTGAACCACATCATTTTTACTCAATGCGATCTCTTCTATCTCTTTAACACGCTTTGTGAAACTCTCTAATACTTCACGTCTTGCACCTGGTCTTGCAGCACTCAGTGTATCAGCTGCGCATACAGCTGCACTCTCTACAGAATCCGGCTCTTCATGACCATGATGGGCATAAATAGCATTGATGACCGTTGGGTGTTCATTATGTCTGCGACATATCTCTGCTCCTATCTCAACATGTGAACCACCCATATCTTGTGTAAGTGCCTTACCTATATCATGCAGAAGTCCTGCACGCAGGGCAAGCTTCTCATCTCCACCCATCTCTGCTGCCATCACTTTTGCCAGTCTTGCAACCTCTAAAGTATGTGCCAAAGCATTTTGTCCATAACTCGCTCGGTATTTCAAACGTCCAAGCAGTTTTACAAGCTCTTCATGCATTGGGAAAAGCCCTAAGTCTATGAGGATATTCTCACCCTCTTCATAGATTTTTTGTTCAAACTCTGCTTGCACTTTTTCATGCACCTCTTCAATACGTCCAGGGTGTATACGCCCATCTTCAACAAGTATTTCTATAACACGAGTGGCAATAGCTCTTCTATAAAGGTTAAAACTACTTACAAGTATCACTCCAGGTGTTTCATCTATCACGATATCAACCCCCAACAGCATCTCAAGAGTCTTAATATTTCGCCCCTCTTTCCCGATGATACGTCCTTTATGCTCATCACTAGGCAGATTGATAAGGTTTATTAGTCTCTCTCCGGCAAACTCACCTGCATAACGTGTTGTTGCCTGTGCCAAAATGTAGTTGGCTTTTTTCTCACCCTCTTCTTTGGCTAAGTGTTCATACTTACGCACGATGCCCGCTACTTCAGAACGGCTCTGTTCTTCTACTTTTTTCAAGATGTACGCTTTTGCCTCTTCTTTGGTAAGAGAGGCTACGCTTTGCATCTTTTGTATCGCTTGATTTATCTCTTCTTGCTTTTGGACTTCCAGTTTTTCTAAATTCGCCTCTTTATCGAGTACTTTATGTTGTAAGAGTGCAAGTTTTTCTTCTTCTTTGCTTAACTCTTTTGTTTCTAAAATCAAAGAACGATTACGTTCTTCTACTTGGGCAATACGTTTTTGAAATTCGCCCTCCTGCTCTAACTCTTTTGCTTTGATCTTCACATGAGCTTCTTGCAGTAAAAGCTCAGCCTCATTGCTTATGGCTTTTGCTTTGGCTTTAGCTTCTAGTTCTAGATGTGAAAACTTCCTTTGTGTACTATTTTTCAACCATAAGTAGCAAACTCCTGCTCCTACAGCTGTTCCAGCCAAGCTGGATATTCCAATTATTCCTAACATTATTTTTCCTTTTACTAAGAAAAAGAAACCAATATAAGTTTATGGCACAATAATCATGTCTGCCTTAACGTCATAATCGTCTGTAACAATCTCTTTACTATAACACAATTCACGTGCCACAAACACTGTTTTATTTATATTTTTAATCTCTTTTTCAAAAAATCTATCATACATCCCTTTTCCAAATCCTACGCGTCTATGCGTAATATCCACTCCCACTATGGGTACGATAGCTATATCTAATTTTTTATTTCTATACTGTTTTGAATCTTTTGGTTCTTTTATCCCAAAACGGTTTTTTTCCAGTGGGTATCTATATTTTACCACCCTAAAACTTTTACCTTCCATAATCGGCACATAGAGTTCCCTCTTTTCTTTTCTTAACTCTTGAATAAGAGGATAAAGATTGATCTCTGTTTTTAGTGGCAAATAAAGCATGATCTTCTGTGCATGACTCTGGACAATAAGTTGATATAAACGCTGCGATACCACTTTGTCTTTTTTATAGGAACCTATGCCACTTGCTTTTTTTAAACGTTTTAAGCAATGTGCTCTAAAATGCTTTTTCTTCATATCTCTTTGCATAACTTCCATTCTTTTTAGTGCTCTTTTGGTATAATCTCTCCACTTATTATACCCAAAGGAACCGTGTGAAAGAAATTAAATCTTTTCTCTTATCTACTCTTTTATTATGCATCACACTATTCTCTTTCACGGGATGTGAAGATAAAAAAGTACAAGATCCTCTTATTCCTGTAGAAAATACTACTGAAGTATTTACGCAACAAGAAGAAAAACAAGAAGAAAAACAAGAAGAAAAACAAGAAGAAAAACAAGAAGAAAAACAACAACAAGAACAATTAGAACAATTAGAAATAAAAAAAGAGACTATTAGTGAAGAGACCTCTACATCACAAACATCAACAGATACTTTTATATTAAGTGATATCCAACAAAATACACATACACTTACTATAAGCAATCAAAAAATGACTTTTCATGATATTGACCAATCTATAGTAGTTATAAACTTTTTTACTACTTGGTACTCCCCTTGTCGTGGAGAGATACCCTATCTTTCAGACCTTCAAAAAAAGTATAAAAAGAAGATTTTTGTTACAGGTATCCTTGTCAATGATACACAAGATGACGATGCCTTAAAACACTTTATAAGCAAGTACCATGCAAACTATTTCATCTCAAACAGTAAGCAAAATGATGCCTTTGCCAGTAAAGTAGTAAAAGAACTTCAACTCCCTGAAAACTTTCCCCTCCCACTTACTGTGATCTATAAAGATGGTGACTACTACACGCATTATGAAGGTGCTGTTCCTGTAGAGATGATAGATCATGATATACAACAAGTCATCAAAAAATAAAAAAGGATATAACAATAATGTTTAATTTATTTAAAAAAGTTTTAGGCAAAACCACTGCTGCCATCAAAGAGGTTGCCCCTGCGAAGAAGAAAGAGATCTCCAAAGAAGATTTTGAAGATATCCTGCTTGAAGCAGATGTCAACTATGAACTGGTAGAAAGACTTCTGAAAGCACTGCCAAAGAGCATCAACCGTGTACAGGCGTTTAACTCCATGATCTCTGTATTTCAGTATAAAGCTGACTGGAAAGAGAGTGATGTCAAGCCTTTTGTTGAGATGATTATCGGGGTAAACGGTGCAGGGAAAACAACCACCATTTCTAAACTTGCACACCGATATAAAGAGATGGGACATAGTGTCATCCTTGGTGCTGGGGATACTTTCCGTGCAGCAGCCATAGAACAGCTTAGCAGATGGGCAAACAAACTAGACGTACCTATCGTTGCAACACAACAAGGACATGATCCCTCTGCTGTAGTATATGATACGATTGAGTCAGCCAAAGCAAAAGGTCTTGATAATGTTATTATCGATACAGCCGGAAGGCTCCATACACAGACCAACCTCAGTGAAGAACTTAAAAAAATGATACGTGTTGCAGGTAAAGCACAAGAGGGGGCACCTCATCGAAAGATGCTTATACTGGATGGTACACAAGGAAGCTCTTCCATCAACCAGGCAAAAGTATTCAATGAAATGGTTGGGATTGATGGTATCATTATTACAAAGCTTGACGGTACAGCTAAAGGTGGTTCAGTGCTTAGTATTGCAGATGAACTCCAAATGCCTATTTTCTACATAGGTACGGGAGAACAACCTAAAGACTTGATTCGATTCAAAGCAAATGAGTATGTCAACACTATTTTAGATGAAATTTTTATCTAAAAATCATTCTGGCTAGAAGTAGGTTTAATTTAGAGAAAACCTCTCACGATATAGTGTTTCTAAATCTCCCTTTTCTTTATAGTCTATCATGTCACCTATGACTATAGTGAGTTCTTGTTTTTGTGTATTGTCTTTCAAAGCATTTTTCAGAGCTTCCCCGGCATTCGTCTTGATATACACAGGCAAAATAGGCAACCTGTTTTTTAAAGCAATGATACGGGAACCCTCTTTAAATGTAGAGAGAGGTTTATCGGTTTTATTACGTGTACCTTCAGGAAAGATGAAAATAGAACTCCCTTCTTTTACCCCTTTTTTAACATCTGAGAAAAAGCCACTCATTTGACTTTTTTCTCTGTTTAAAAGTACAGAACCTGCATTACGTACGAACAGTCCAAAAAAGAGAGAGTTGTAGAGCTCTTTTTTTGAAATCCATAATCCAAAGATCTTTGTATTTTCCAATGCTATTTCTATGATAGGTGGATCGATAATGGTACGATGGTTACTTATAAGAAGATACTGCCCTTGGCTAGGTAATTTTTCTGCGTTTTCAACCTTGACTTCTATATTAAGTGCATCCAACTGTGCTTTAGCGTATGCCAGTCTCAATTTTTTCTTCTCCAGTGGGTCTTTGATTTTTCTTAATCTAAATCCAAAACTATTGGTCAGGTAAAGTGCATAAAAGAGCTGTTTAATCTGGTTGAAATTCAATCCACATCCTTCTTAAAAATAAA
>SOIK01000204.1 GCA_004377245.1 Sulfurovum sp.
AAGTACGTTACCTCTCTAACTTCTCTTCAGGAAAAATGGCAAAATCTCTTTGTCTGTCTCTTTACCTTAAAGGAGCTGATATCTGTTACATCACTACTATGGGAAATGAGGGGTTACCAGAAAGTATTTACACGATAGATGTAGAAGATACGCAGGAACTTTTAGACTATACGCAAGATGCTATCAGAGTAGCTAAAAAAGGGAAGATGAGCAAGGCTTCCATGAACAGTGATGCATCTGTTCACCTTATACAAAAAGAGCCTTACCTCTTTATGGTAGCTGCTGTATCTGACTTTACCCCTAAGTATCCACAATCTGGTAAACTAAAAAAATCGACTATAGGCGAGAGTTGGAATTTAGAGCTTACACAAACACCTGATATTTTAAGTTCTCTACGCAAAGATGGTATTAAAACTATTGCCTTTAAAGCAGAAATGGACAGTGAAAAAGGTTTGGACAGTGCCATTTCACTCCTTGATAAAAAAGAGATAGATGCTGTCTGTTACAACCTGCTCCAAGATAGCAGAAGTTTCGGAACATCCGATAATGAGATCACCTTTATCACCAAAGAGGCACAAACTCAACTGGGTAAAGCTGACAAGCTTACACTCTCTGAAAAAATACTAACCCAAGCCAAGAGTCTTTTAGATGAGTGAAACCCCTCTTAAACATCTTGCTATTATCATGGATGGTAACGGAAGGTGGGCGAAGCAACGTGGCTTAAAACGTACAAAAGGGCATGAAAAAGGTGCTGAAGTCATTCGTGATATCACCACATACTGTGCAAAACATCCTACCATAGAGACTGTTACTTTTTATGCCTTTAGTACAGAAAATTGGAAACGTCCTAAACTCGAAGTAGAATTTCTTATGAAAATACTAGACAGGTATTTGAAACAAGAGTTGATGACCTATCAAGAACATGGTATTCGTTTTCAAGTGATTGGAGATTTAACACAATTTTCAAAACCTTTACAAAAACGTATCTTAGATACACAAGAGCTTACTAAAGACAATACCGATCTTATACAAGTATTGGCTTTAAGCTATGGGGGACGTGCAGAGATCACAACTGCGGTGAACCAACTTATAGCAGAGGGTAAAAAGAGTGTGACGGAAGAAGATATCTCTTTAGCATTACAGACACCATACAGTGATATAGATCTGCTCATCCGCACAAGTGGTGAAGAGCGTATCTCCAACTTTCTTCTATGGCAGCTAAGTTATAGTGAACTCTACTTTACTCCTACACTTTGGCCTGATTTTACAGCTGAAGAGTTAGATGAGATCATACAAAGTTACAAACAACGTACCAGACGTTTCGGAGGGGTATAATGATAGAAACCAGCACCATAGTCATAGTTGTATTTATTTTTGGAGCCATGATAGGCTCATTTTTAAATGTAGTGATCTATCGTATACCCAAGGGAGAAAGTATCGTCTTCCCTTCATCTAAATGTCAAAGTTGTCAAACAAGCCTAAAATGGTGGCATAATATTCCTATCTTTTCATGGTTATTTTTAAGTGGCAAGTGTGCATTTTGTAAAGACCCAATTGCTAAACAATACCCCGTTGTTGAACTTCTTACAGGTATCATCTTTGTAGCACTCTACTTTAAACTGGATCTAGTCTGGTATCTACCATTTGTCGCAGCTTCTTTTGCTGCATTGCTTGCCTTGGTCATGATAGATTTCAAATACATGGCTGTACCAGACAATGTAAACTTTGCTGCACTCATTTTTGCTCTTGTTCAACCAGAGTTTTTACAAGTGCTTATGCATGCAGCTATCGCAGCAGGTGGACTTTATCTTATAGGTTTACTCTCGTCTTTGATTGCCAGAAAGCAGGCTATGGGTGGAGCAGATGTTATCGTAGCTGGGACTATGGGTGCTTTACTTGGGTTTCCAAACTTTTTTGTTGCCATTTTCCTCTCAGCACTTTTAGCGATGATCCCTTCTCTCATAAACCGTGAAAATGGTGTACCTTTTGTGCCATTTTTAGCTTTAGCAACATTTATCGTCTACCTCTACGATGCCCAAGCAACACAGCTCTTGGAGACTATTATTTATGGTTAACGTAAGAGGGTACATTTCGTCAAACTTTACCAAAGCATTTTTAACCATATTTCTACCCTTTTTTCTTATCATTTCTCTCGTATACCTTGTTAAAATATCTTCACTCACTGCAAAGATACAAATTACTTTTGGAGAACTAGTCACACTTTACGCTTACTCTGTTCCAGATATCATTTTTTATACCTTACCACTCTCCTTTGTCGCAGCTCTAGCCAATGTGCTTATGAAACTTTCACAGGACAATGAGCTTATCGCACTCTATGCATTAGGACTTAAAGCTAACAAAGTACTTAGAAGTCTATTGCTGCTTGGTGTACTCTTTTCCTTACTACTAGCATCTATCTCTTTTTTGGCTATGCCGCTCAGCAAGCAGTTTTATAAATCATTTAAAGAGTCTAAAAGATCAGAAGCTAAACTTAATATTGTAGCCGGAAAACTAGGTCAAAAGTTTGGGAACTATTATATCTATGTAAAAGAGAAAGAAAATGATATTTTTCATGATATTGTTATCTATAATCGTACCCATAAAAATGAAGAACAGTTTTTTTCATCACAAAAAGGCAAACTGAACAAAAAAGAGAATACCACTTCTCTTTTACTCAACGATGGTTACGGCTACACATACGCAGAGACTAAGCTACAACAAGCCAAATACAAGACCCTTGAAGTCTATGACACTAGCAAGAAGAAAGATTTCCATTTTGAAGATATTGTCGCATACTGGAGTAAAGCAAAAGACAATGCAAAAATGATGCGTAAAGTTCTCTTTTTTATTTTTCTAAGTCTTATACCTTTGCTTTCAGTCTATCTTGTGGCATCTTTTACCATGATTAATCCTCGCTATCAAACAAACCGTTCATTTATTGTTATCTTTGCTACAACATTTCTATTCTATATGTTAGCATCCTCTTTACAAAAGTGGGGAAATTATGCAATCTTACTTTTTCTTATTATTGCAGTTTTTCTCTTAGGTAGATGGCTCTTTACACAACGAGTAGCAAGATACTTTTAATGGAAAACTTTTAATGGAAGACTTTTAATGGGTATTTATCTATGCGTGTAAAAGCAGTCATTGCCTATGATGGAAGTGCTTATCAAGGTTTTCAAAAACAAACCACTACAGACAAAACAGTGACAAGTAGTGTAGAAAAAGCCTTACGCTCTTTGCAGATAGACTCATCTATAGTAGGCAGTGGACGTACAGATGCTGGCGTGCATGCAACAGGACAAGTGATACATTTTGATCTACCAGAATTTTGGTCTGATCTTGACAAACTCAAACTGAATCTCAACAGAAAACTAACAGAGATACAGTTCAAACATATTAGTAGTGTTTCTCATGATTTCCATGCACGTTTCTCAGCGAGAAAAAGACTTTATCGCTATGTATTTAAAACACAAAAACCTTCCGTATTTGAACAGAAGTACATCTCATACTATCCAGAGTTTGATGCAACTCTACTTACACAAGCCTTAGCACTCTTTGTAGGAGAACATGACTTTGATTACTTTCATAAAACAGGTACTATTACCCACACGACAGTAAGAAAAATCTATAAAACAAACTACATACAACGAAATAACTATCATTATATTTATTTTCAAGCTAATGGATTTTTGCGTTCACAAGTAAGGATGATGATAGAAGCTGCGATGCAGTGCGCTAGAGGAGAAATGACTCTAAAACAGCTCTTGGAGCAGATAGAGTGTCAAGAAAAGCACACTACAAGGCTTGCTCCTCCTGAGGGACTTTATCTAGCTAAGATTTTATATTAATCTATTTTTAACTTCTTTCTGAGATCTTCAATATTTGCTTTTTCTTCTAAAGTATCACAACAAAAATCATCTTGTTCTGATAAATTATGTATGAATGCAAAAGGTTTAGCTCCAGTATCTTGAATAAGATCAACAATCATACATTTCATGCTTTTGAAAGGTTCTCCCTCATATATGACAAATGTATACTCTGTATCATCAAGTCTATCTAAAAACTTTTCTTCATCAGTAACAATATCCATATCATATTCTAAATTTTTCAATATGCTTCCATAGAGATTTGCTATTAATGGCATAGAGTGATAGACTAAAACATCAGATTTTCTTTTTTTCTCTACAACTTTTTCAACCTCTACTGCTTCTACCGCCTCTACTTCACTCTCTTGAATTTCGACAGCATTATCACTGCTCTGCGTATCAGCACTTTCTTCTTGTATGTTTTCATCTATTTGCTTTGCACTCCCTAATGCTTCTAAAAGATCATCATAGAGCCCTTCATTATAAAGTTCATCATCGATACTTTCTTCAGTCTCAACAACATTATCTTTCTTCTCTTCTTCTATTTCTTTTTTCTCTATGTCATTTTCTATGGCTTCTTCTTTGTTTCCAACAATCTTATGAGGAAAATACTCTTGAATCAGTAAGTTTAACTGCTCAAGCTCTATAGGTTTTGAAAGATAATTGTCCATACCTGCGTTTATATATTTCTCTCTGTCACCCTCTAAGGCATTTGCGGTTAGGGCAACAATAGGGATATGATGTTTGCGTTGCTTTTCTTCAAAATCTAAAATTTTTCCTGTTGCTTCAATACCACCCAGTACAGGCATTTGAATATCCATAAATATCATATCATATTCATTTTGCATACGAAGTTCCAGAGTCTCCTCACCATTGTTTGCAAGTGTAACTTCCACACCAAAGCCATTCAACACATTTTTAATCAACTTTTGATTGATGGTATTATCTTCTGCTACCAGGACATGTATATTTTCAAATGCTATATTACTCTTGCTATCTTTAGCTTTAGTCAACTTTTTATTATCTTTCTCTTCATAAACTACTTCAAGTGATTTGAGGGTTTTAGTAAGATTAACTGGCTTATAAAATATTCTATCTATGCTGTCTTCAATATCTTTAATACTCTTTTTCTTATCTCCGGTTGTCATGAGGACGATTTTTGTATCAAGGTCTAGATATTGGTCAAGTTCATCTTTTCTTTGATGGTATCTATGATCAATAAATACTACATCTGGTAAAAGTGACTTTTCCTCTTCAAGTAATTCAGTACCATAATAGACTTTAAACTTAGCACCAGAATAATCAACATAAGCTTCAAGATTTTTATTCATTTCTCGTTCAATATTTGCATCAGGAACTACAAAACCAACTTTAAATCCACGCATATTTACTACTGTTCTCTTTTCAGGTTGATCTGATTTTTCAAGTTTTAATGCAAAGAAGAAAGTAGAACCCTCATCCTCTACACTTTCTATCTCTAATTTTCCTCCCATAAATGAGACCAATTTACTAGAGATAGCCAAACCTAAGCCTGTACCACCAAATTTTCTACTTGTACTAACATCTGCTTGGGAGAAGGCATCAAATATTTTACTTTTCTGCTCCTCAGTAATACCAATACCAGAATCTGTAACAGAAAATTTAACTGTAGTATCTTGATCACTTTCAGAAAGCTTTTCTATAAGAACATCCACCTTACCACTCACTTTAGTAAATTTAATTGCATTACTGATAAGATTGACAATAACCTGAGAAATTTTAGTAGGATCACCTATGACTGTAGAAGGTAATTCAGGATCTATATAGATACCAAATTCGATATCTTTTTCTGCAGCCCTCGCAGCATAAGACTCTACAGATGCTTCAAACTTCTCAATAGGATCAAATGGAATACTTTCCAATTCAATCTTATCTGCTTTTATTTTAGAAAGGTCAAGTATATCATTTACAATGGTTAACAAGTTCTCAGAACTATGTTCTATGACTGCAATAAACTCTTCCTGCTCTTCTGTAACAGGTGTAGATTTAAGCAGTTGGGTAAAACCGACAATACCATTCAGAGGTGTACGAATCTCATGAGACATATTTGCAAGAAAGAGATCTTTCGCTTGATTTGCCTCTCTAATTGTTTCAGTTAGAAATTTATATATCTGATTTATTTCCCTATTATCAATCAAAACTTTCAACTCTTTTTGCTGTTCTAGGTTAAGTACTGCCTCAATATCTTTTAAAGTATCTTCAAATAATTGTTTATCTTTGTTAATATTATGATAGATTACAAATAATACGAGAAGAAGTAGCAAGGTAAAGAGTGCGCCCATTGCATATTGAGTCATAACTTCTTTGCTTTGAGATACGTTATCTTCTGTATGTTTTTGAATCGTTGAGGAGAGTATACTTTGTGCTAACGCAATATAATTCATCTTTTTCTCAACTTGACTAAACCATTCATTTGTTGCAACAGAATACTCTCCTGTGTATGCTCCATATAGAATTAAAACACGCTCATTAGAACCAATTTTACTAAACTGCTCCGGTGTAAGCAGTGCATTGAGCTTAGAAACAATAGCTCTATTCTCCAATGCGTCGAATTCCGGCAATGTATCATTTACTAAAAGAGAATCCCACAGCATCAAATCTTCATCACTCATCTTCTTTGAACCACTCAAGATAAAAAAGATACCTGTATTTTCTAACTCAGTATTTTCTTTCAACACTGTAAAGCTTGTGTAAGTTGACAGGTAGCTCTTCATCTCCGGAGAAGAATCTTTTGATGCAACTATTTTCATAGCCCCTACAAGTGATTCAAAAATTTTATCGTGGTATATCTTAAAGAAAATATTCTTATAATCTGAACTCAGAGTATCTACTTTTGTTCTTGCATGCTTTAAGTTTTTTGCAGCAGCCTGCAATCTTTTTTGATAAGTTGTAAATTCTTTATTGGTGTTTGTAAATGTCACTAGCTCTCTTATGGCACTATCAACAGCAATTCTCGATTCTTTTACCTTGTCAAACCCTGATTTCCCCTCTGTCCCCATATATATAGCACTGTAAAGTCTTTCTTTTGCTATCTTGTCAAGAACACTGTCCATCTCTTTAACGAAATATGTACTTTGTGTACTCTTTTGCGTAGATTCATACTCGACGTAAGAGATATAAGTATAATAAGAGAACACTCCCAATACCGCTACAACCACAGTAATAAGAAAAGTAAAGATGTTTTTATTATTTATAATTTTCATTTCCATTCCTCATTTATTGATTTTTACTATGATAAAGTGCTAGTTGAGCAACAATATTCTCAAGGTAATCTATAGAAGTAAACATTAGCTTTGGAATGAACAAACTTTCTGATTTATCAAAAAAGATTTTATTTGCTTTCCAAGATTCATTCATTTTCACTTGTATTTTATGTGTTTCTTCTGTGTATGTGTAAAGATTGATTTTTTCTATATTTTCTTCAAGCTTACGCATAGATTCTTGCATCTGCTCTTTATTTGTAGCAGTATTAAAACCAACATGAAGAGCCATGTAGTATTTAGTGATTCTTTCCAAAAGATACTCCATCTTTTTAGTTACCATCAGCATCTTTTCTTCTTCGGAGAAATCATACTTGTGTGCATCCGCAATAGAATCAGCTCCTTCAAGAAGTGTTTCACTATAGTCAAGCATCAATGCAGCTTTTTCTTTATCTACTTCTTCACTAACTATCTGTTCAATCTGATCCTTACTGTAAGCAAGGAACTCAAGAATATCTTTTGTATCGGTATCCTTGGTTGTTGTAGCGATGATTCTGAGGTCGTCGCTCAACTTGTCCAGCGTTCTCATTAGCTCATTCTTGACTTCTGTTCTCCCTGGATTCTTATAGAAAAAAAGATAGTCTTTAACCATCTTCTGACTGAGGTATCTAATATTCTCAGAAGCCTCGATAATCTTTACATCCCCCCTCGTTGCAGCATGACTAAGAAAAGTCAAAGAAGAAACAAGAAGAAGCACACGAAATATTGTTTGCATAGTAGATCCTTGTCTGTTATTTATAGAGTTCCACATAAAGCCCTGTAATCTGATTCATCTTCTTAGTGATATTATCAGTAGTATTGAAAACGATTAATGGTAATCCACCTTTTTCAATATTGAGATAGAATTTATATACGATTTTCCAGAGTCTATCTATTTCATTGAGTTTTCTGTTGATCTCCGGTGTGTTTGCCGAGTTTGCCATAAGTGCTGCGTGAGACTCACTAAACAACGCTACTGCTGCTTTCATCTGATCAATCGTATTTTTATCTTTAATTCCAGCCTGGTAAGCGATATAATATTTAGCGATACGTTGAGCAAGCATTCTCTGCTTACCAGCTTGTCCTACAATTTTAGACTCTTGGATCTGAACCGTCTCTTTCAATGAATCAACTACATACTGGCTTCCCTCTAGCATCGACTCACTTAAATCTATAACAAGCTGTGCATTATCAAGAGTAAATTCTTCATTTGCTGTTGCTTCAAAGTCCTCCGTACTCATCTCAACAAAAGCAAGAAGGTTTTTAATCTCAGGATCATTAATAGACTTAACAAGTACTTTATGAGACTCGATAAGCTCAATAAGAGAATTTTTAAGCTGCTTATTTGCCTTAGCTGGCGCAATCTTTTTACCAGCATAAAGATAATCTTTAGCAATACGTTGAGAAAGCATTCTCTGCTTACCTGCCATCTCTATCAACTTCACTGTATCAGATATAACTACTGGATTAGATGAAGCAGTAGATGCTGTAGTATTTACCTCTTCTGCCATACAAACCTCTGACAATGTAAATATTGTCACCACTACCATACTCATGTTTTTAATCATACTATTTTTCATCCTGTCTCCCTTTTACTTAGTCTCTAAAGCAACATAATTTTGTGTTGCACTATTCATATTTTTAAGAATATCATTTGATTTTTTGTAAATCAATGTTGGAACAAATTTAGAACTTGATCTGCTCATCATTTCAAAAAACATAAATGATCTCTTCACTTTTGCCAAAAGAGCAGTTATTTCTGCCGTATTTAAACTTGACTTCTCCAGTTCGGCTAATGAAGTCTTAAAAAGCTTCATAGTCTCATCCAGTTTAGTTTTGAACTTAGGGTCTTCCACTCCCCAAACTTTCAACATATATAGACTTGCCATTCTTTGAGAAAGCATTCTTTGCCGTCCTGCCATATTTACAATCTTTCCAGATTCTTTTCCAGACTCTTTAGCAAAAAGTTTTGTTGTGTCATCTGCTGCTTTAAGGAGTGTTTCCGAATCCTCCTGTAGCTTTTCTACCTTCTCTTTGCTCGGTGCCTCTGAAAGTGTTTGTTGGAGAGGAACCCAAAGGGTTTTAACCTTTTCTATACTCTTCTTGGTCTCATCATTTTTAGTATAACTCAAAAGTGATTCCATATGATCTTGAAAAGTATCTGCTACTTTTTTAAGATCCTCATCTGGTTTGCCGAATGTGTTGCCCATGCCTACCATTGCATAATCTTTCAACATGCGTTGTGTAAACATTCTTTGTTTACCTGCTATATCTACTGCTTGAGTAGGACTGCTTATCTCTATTGCCAACGCAGAAGTAGAAAGTAAAGAGATAATACCTAATCCCTTCAGAGCTTTTTTTGTTTTTTTTATCATTAGTTTTTGTCACCTTTACTTTGTCTCTTGTGCTGCATAAAGACCTGTTGCAGTATTCATATCTTTTAAAATCTCATTTGATTTTTTATAAATAAGTGTTGGAATGAACTTTGAACTTGATTTGTTCATGATTTCAAAAAACATAAAAGACTTTTTAGCTTTCTTGAGCAATATTGTAATTTCAGGTGTGCTCATATCTGACGCCATCAGTTTATCCAAAGAAGTCTTGAACAGGTTCATTGCTTTGGTCATTTTGTCTTTAAATTGAGGGTCATCTATTCCCCAAACTTTCAACATATACAGACTTGCCATTCTTTGAGAAAGCATTCTTTGTCGTCCTGAAATATTGATGATCTCACCTGAAGCTTTTCCTGTCTGCTTGGCAAAAAGTTGGGTAGCCTCATTGGCTTGCTTGAGTAGCGCCTCCAAGTCTTCCTGCATCTTTCCTGCTTTGTCTTTACTCGGTGCTTCCTTTAGAGCAGCCCTTATCGGGTCCCACAGAACTCTTACTTTAGCAAGACTTTCCTTAGTGGCGGGATCTGTATTAAAACCTATAAGTGATTCCAAATGGTTTTCAAATGCACCCATTATTTTCTGGAGATCTTCCCCTGGATTTCCAAAATTATTTTCCAATCCCACCATCGCATAATCTTTCAACATACGTTGCGTAAACATTCTTTGTTTACCTGCTACATCTACAGCTTCTGAAAGGTTTTTTATTTCAATTGCGAATGCAAAACTAGAAATGAGAGAGGGAAGAAGTACTATTTTTATTGCTTTTTTCATAAAACGAGACACTATAAACTCCTTTATACTTAGTATAGTAACCATACTAAAATTCATAAAAAAGTTAAAAAATATATAGAAGCGAAAGCATACAAACTCTATTAGCAGTCTGGCGATCTTTTTTAAAAGACCCATAACTTTCCGTCCTTGCTTCACAACAAGTTTGGCTTTTTTAATTAAATTGCATTTTGTTACATCATTAATTGTACTTATTGCTAACTTAAACGAAACTTATATTCTTTGCGGTAAATAACTTTTAATATCATACAAAAGATGTTTTTACAATCTTCTGCTAAAATACTTAAAAAATGGAATAACTTTTATGAAACAACTTTTACTTTTATATTTATTTTCACTTATTCTTTTTGCTTCCACTGATGCTGAAACCCTCTATCTCAAAAATGCCTGTAACTCTTGCCATGGTACGTATGCAGAGGGTATGGGAGCTTCACCTAGGCTACAAGGTGTAAGGGAAGATGTATTGTTACGAAGATTAAAAGATCTGCAACAAGGTAAAACACGTACAGCATTTGGTTCAGTGATGATATCTTTTGCCAAAGCACTGGATGAGAACCAAACCATTCAAATGGCAAAGTATCTATCCACTCTTAAAACAACTGTAAATGAAAATCGTTATGAGATAGAATATGACACCGCAGGAGATGGCGGGTCATAATCGTTCTTAATGTGCAGCTGGTTTTACCTCAGCTGCAGGAGTAACTTCAGCTTTAACCTCTTCTACCTTCTCTTTCACTGCTGACACAGCTTCTTGTGAAGTCTCTTTTACTTCCACTTCTACAGGAGCTGTACTTGTTTCAGTAGTTGCCGGTGTAGCCTCTACTGGATCCTCTTTAGCTTCAGTGGTTGCTGCAGGCTCTTTTTCTTCAGTTTCTGCAGCTTTATTCTTCTCTTCCAACTCTTCAAGTTCTTCTTTAACATCAAAAAGCTCACTATCTAACTCTTGTACTTTTTCAACATTTACACCATATTTATAGACAAGCTCTCCACCCTCTTTACCTTGCTTCAATATACCTGCTACAAATAAGATAAGAATAAACAGATAAAGTGCTTTCATAAGTCCTCTACTAATCATCGCAGAGAGTATTTTAAATACCAATACTACTACAGAAACTAGCATAAGGTATGTTCCTAAAATCTTATGTTCTTTTAACTCTCCCTGTGCTGCTTCACCCAGTAAAGGGAATGCTTCTTTACCATCTATACTACCTGTGAAATACGCAGCAGCTGCTGCTACTACGGTTAAAACAAGTAAAAAGAATGAGACTGCCCCAACAGCTCTTTTTTTCACGATAAGGTTAACAACTTCCAATAGAAGAACGATCACTGGTAACGCGATGATAAAATGATCCACTGGCGGGTGCATTAATACTGGGATATCAAACGGCAGTTCGACTTGTGGTAATTTGATAGCAGGTAATTCCATACTTCAATCCTTTGATTTAAAATTTAGAAAAGTATAACACAAAATTATTTAGTTCCATATGTTTTATTTAAAACGGTTTGACAATAACCATGATCACGATAAATATCATCAAAAGTGTTGGTACTTCATTGTAGAACCTGAAGTATTTGCCACTTTTATAATACGGATCCGTGATGAGTTTTTTACGGATCATATTGAGTGAAAAACTATATGCGATCAAAAATGCCAAAAAGAATAACTTCACATGCATCCAGCTTCCACTTTGAAAAATACCAGGATTGAGGTAAAGCATCACAGCACCAGAGATGATAGTCGCCCACATTGCAGGTACACCTATATAGGCATAGAGTTTATACTCTTGTATCTTTACCACTTCTCCAAATGCTTCATTATCAGCATGTTCTCTATGATAGATAAAAAGTCTCGGCAAATAAAACAACATTGCCATCCAAGAGGTAAAACTCATCACATGAAATGCCAATATCCAACTATAATACGCCATCTATTTCTCCAATATTTCAAAATCTTTTTTACTATAAACTACTAACTGTAATTTCTTATAATATCCAAGATGGGCATAGTCTATCTTTAGCTTAGCCCCATTAGGTGGTGTATCTTTCTTCTTTTTAAAGTAGATGGGAAATTCCTTCCCCTCTATAGTGAATTTTTTATTTCGATAAACACCTACAAGGTCACGTATCACTTCATTTTGCTTCAAAGTACTATGGTTTATCGCTTTATTTGAATGATAGTAAGAATCCAAACTTACCTTCCCTTTCTCTTTGAGCTTGATAACATCTGTTACCTCTTTGAGTCCATTATAACTTGTGATACTTTGAACTAAAAGGTCATACCTATAGCCCTCTTGTAAACCTTTCGCACAACCGTACAGGTAGACACCTCTGCCATGAGAAGTCTGTTTGATGATGGCATGATTTCCCCGCTTTAGCACAACAACGACATCTTTCAACTCTATCTCATCCTTTAACAACTCTACACTGTAAAGATATTCAATCGTTTTACTGAGTGTTTTAGTAACTCTACTTGTTTGTTTTTCAGCTACATACGGCTTTGTATCAAAAAGTGCATAAATGGGTAGATGGTCAGAATACCCTTTCGCCATATGTTTACCATTTTTATATCTCCAACCATTGATATACCCTTTTTTGGTAAAAAGGTAAGAAGCTTTGAATACCTTAAACGAGTTATTGACATAATCTATACCTTGATGGTCAAACATATTAGAGGGAAGCAAGATATGGTCTAACGTGCTCCTGTGTCCATAAAACTTATGACTCCAACGATATTTGAAAGGCAGTTCCTGCCATGTGTTGTAATGCGTACCTTTATCAGCATTTAGCATCTGATACTTTTGTGCAAGCTTCTTATTTATTGTTGTTTGTAAAACATCACCTATGCCAGTCACACCATTGGTATCATTAAGCCTTTTATGCAGTGTCAAATGTGCATTATAATTACTATTTAAATCACCTAAAATAATATACTCTCTCTTTGCAGCTAAAGAGAGTATTCTCTTTTGTAAACGCTTTGCATATTTGATACGTTTACTCTCTACCCCTTTCCTGCTTTTTGATTTCCAATGGTTCACAAAAAGTGTTAAAGGGTCTCCCTCTATCTCTACTTCAACTTCTAAAATATTACGTACAAAAGGTGAATAGCTCACCTGCAATTCTTTTTGATTGACAATAGGGAATCTTGAGAGAAGTGCGACTTGAATAGGAGCACCCTTTTTATGGGTGATGGCACCGTAACGATACTCACAACCTACCCGTTTCAAACGTTTAAGTAGTGCTTCAAATATAATACTATTCTCCACTTCTTGAAGTCCAAGGATATCTGCATCCAGATCACAGATCACTTCAGCTGTATGGTTGAGCTTTATCTCCACCATTCTTTTGTTCCAGTTATGTTTACCTGGGATATATTCTTTATATTCTGTACCTTGAAAGTTAGCATCAAAAAGGTTTTCTACATTATAAGTGGCTATTTTAAAGGGTTTTGAAAAGAGTAATAAAGGCAGTAAAAAGAGTAGCAAATATCGCACACATCATCCTAATGTTTTAACGGTATTTTAGC
>SOIK01000160.1 GCA_004377245.1 Sulfurovum sp.
CTCCTTTGATGACTTCCACACCAAATGCTGTCAACTTGTAAACCTTAAACTCCCCTATCTCCACCGCACCTAATTCAAGCAATTTGTCACCTATGGTAAGCCATTGACTCTTTGAATACTCATCTCCTATACCATACACAGAAAGCGTATCATGTCCATTTGCTAAAACTCTCTGCTCTTTACTTCCTTTGAGTACATCTATCACATAGTGTAAACCAAAATTCTGTTGGGTACGTAAGATAGTTGAGAGAAGCATACGTGCTGCTGTAGTAATGTCTATCTTTTCACTCGCAGGTGCCGTACAGTTGTCACATTTGTCAATACATGCTTCTATGCGGTCATCAAAATAGGCAGCAATGCTTTGATGCCTACAGTTCTCAGAGTTGGCAAAACGTATCATACTGTCAAGTTTATTAAAGGCATGTTGTTTGTACGGTGTCTCTGGCAGATCTTCTATAAACATCTTCTGTTGAACAATGTCCTGTGCAGAAAAAAGCAAGAGTGTTTCAGCCTCTAGTCCATCTCGTCCGGCACGTCCTATCTCCTGATAGAAGTTTTCTAGTGTCTTTGGCATTGTCATATGTACCACAAAACGGATATTACTCTTGTCTATCCCCATCCCAAAAGCGATAGTTGCTACGACTATCTGTACTCTATCTGCTACAAAATCTGCATAAGTACGGTTTTTCTCTTCTGTAGGAAGCCCTGCATGATATGCTTTTGCTTCTATACCTTTGGTTTGCAAAAAGTGTGCTACAGCTTCCGTAGACTTGCGTGAAAGTGTATAGATGATACCTGATTCATCTGTATGAAGTTTCAAAAACTCCATAAGTTGTGCTCGCCCATCTTTAATACGGTGCTTTGCATTGATAGTCAAATTCTCACGAAACAGAGAACCTCTTACACGCTTTGGATTCACCAATCCTAAGTTTGAAGCGATGTCACTCTCCACTGCATGGGTTGCTGTTGCTGTAAACGCTGCTATGGGAGTGGTTGAAAACTGCTCTTTAAGTAAAGAGAGTCGTCTATAATTTTCCCTAAACTCATGTCCCCACTCACTCACACAGTGTGCTTCATCTATGACGAAGAAGTTGATGGGGAGTTGATGAAGCAGGTTTAAAAAGTAACCATTGGTGAGACGTTCGGGTGCTACATAAAGAAGTTTTATCTCACCTCTTCTCAACTGCTCTTCTATCTGCTGACTCTCTTCCATATCTTGCATAGAAGAGAGCATTGCTGCTGAGATACCATTGGCTTTAAGTGCAACAACTTGGTCATGCATCAGTGCAAGTAGAGGAGAGACAACAACAGTGATCCCCTCCATAAGCAATGTAGGAAGCTGATAACAAAGTGATTTACCTCCACCGGTAGGAAGTATCATCAATACATCTTGTTTTTCCAAGATAGCATCTACTACCTCCTCTTGCAAAGGCCTAAAAGAGCTGTGTCCAAAATAGTGTTCAAGGGTTTCTAATTTATTCATAGTAGAAGTGTAGCGTGTTGAGAGAAAAGAGCTAATTAATATGTCAAATTGTAATACTTTTGAAAAAAGTGTTACAATTCAAATTGTGCTGTGACCGAAGGGAGGGAATGCCCTTGGGGTGAATGTTTTTATCCCAAATCATACAGAAGACCTTTAAAAATCACCCTATGAACTTACCTTTATTTTTCAGATCTGTTTCCATGATCTCTATCTCTCTGTGTCCACTGTGTACGATCTGCTCATCCACAGTATAATCAAGATCCATATTTCTGTTTTCATAAGGCACAAAGTTCAAGATCGTTTTGATCGCATTGAGTCTGGCTTTAAATTTATTATTGCTGCGTATCACTGTCCATGGTGAAACCTCTGTATGGGTTTGCTTAAGCATTTGATACTTCATCTGGGTGAACTCATCCCATCGCTCCTGCATCTGCACGTCGATCTCACTAAGCTTCCATTGTTTCAGAGGATTCATCTCGCGATCGGCAAAACGGGCATTCTGCTCCTCCTTGGTCACAGAGAAGTAGATCTTGATAAAATAGAACCCGTGATTGACAAGATCCTCTTCAAAAGAGGGAACACTTTTCATAAAGGTCGCATACTGCTCTTTGGTACAAAAGTTAAAAACCGGTTCTACCATCGCACGGTTATACCAACTCCGATCAAAAAGTACGATCTCTCCACCTCTTGGAAACTGCTCAACATAACGTTGAAAATACCACTGTGACCGCTGCACCTCAGAAGGTTTGCCCAAAGCAACAGTACGATAATGTTTTTCATTCATATAGCGTGTGATACGACGAATCGCACCACCTTTCCCTGAAGCATCGCGCCCCTCTACAAGGACGATCATTTTTTCATCTTGCTTTTCCAGATACTCTTGAAGTTTTAGTAACTCCACTTGATAAGGTTTGAGTGAACTTTCTTGCAAATAATAACTGTATTTTTTGTAAACCTTTTTCTGTAAAGTTTCACTACTATTGAATTGCTCTAAAAAATCTTCAAATGTCATTCTTTTTCCTAACTAAATTTATACCCAACACCCCAGACAGGATGAAAATAGTTTTGTTCATTTTGTGGATCTATTTTATTTTTAAGACGGTTGATGGCTACATTAACAGCATTGTCATTAACCCCATCACCATCAGATCCCCATACCTCATCACGAAGAAAATCTCTTGTAAGTGGCTTATCAATATGTTTCATAAAGGTATGTAGTAGATTAAATTCAAGTTTTGTGAGTGAAACTGCTTGTTCATCAATATAGAGATCTTTTTTTGCCAAGTCAATAGTAAGTAGCTTATGCTTGATTCGTTCTTGTTTTTGCAGGGCACCAGAACGTTTAAGTAGTGCTTTAACTCTAAGTGTCAACTCTTTGGGACTAAAAGGTTTACACATATAGTCATCACCACCCGCTTCAAAACCCTCTTCAAGTTCAGACTCTTTGGCTTTAGCTGTAAGAAAAATAACAGGAATATCATAGCCTATCTCTCGAAGATAGGCTACAAACTTACTCCCCTCCATCCCTGGAAGGTTACGGTCAACAAGCATTAAAGAAGGAGTCTCTTCTTCTAAAAACTGTTCTACATTTTCTGTCGAGAGAAAACCTGTGACGGCATAGCCCTCTTTAGAAAGGTGATACTCTATAAGTTCTAAAATATCTTCTTCATCTTCAATAACGATGATTTCTATACTGTTATTTTGCATGCGTGCATTATAGCACAGTGCTTTTCAAAATAACTTTTGACTAACTTTAAAGTTTTCCACCCATACGAGCAAAAATAACACGTTGCGCTATGCTATCCAAGCGATCTATGATTTTTAGATTTTTACGTATATATTTCAAGAGGTTAAAGTACTCTTCTGCAAGTCCGTCTGCTCCACATATTTTTTGAATTACTTCTTTTTCAAGTAGTGTATAGATATCATCTGTTTTACTGTACTCTACGTCTATTTTCACTGCCAGTGCTTTGACCTTGTCATTGTCATCAAATGTTTTAAACATCTCTATGGTCTGGTCAAAAGCATTGAGGGTACAACGGTTAATGCTCAAGGAATCTTGAATAAGGTGCACAATACCCTCATTCTCTTCAGTAAGCATACTTTGCATGTTTTTGAGATAATTGTTGATATTGGTGCGAATACGATTGAGTGCAGAGGTGATCTTCAAGTATGATACCATCTCCCTAAGATCTCTAGCTTCTGGCGTATACCTTGCAAAAATAAGTACAATGTCGTTGTCTATCTTCTCTGTTTGTTTAGCAATGTCCTTAAGCGGCTTTCTTGCTGCTTCTAACTTGACAGCATCAGTTGCTATAAGTGCTTCAAGTGCATCTTTATTTGCAGTAGCAAGATCCTCAACTACTTTTAGTACGGCTGCTCTTACCTCGTGTCTTGCATCATTATATCCTACTAACATATTATCTCCTATTGTTAATTCTCATAGTTCATGAACAAAGTCCATCTTCAATTGCCCGCAGGAAATACCCTTGGGGTGCCTCTCACTTCTAGCCCAACAGGCTGATACAGGAAATCACTAAATGATTTCTCGTAAAAGGTTCGCCTTTGGCGAAAAAGAAGTCCTATAGACTTCTTACCCAAATCTACCGGTTATATAATCTTCTGTCAACTTCTGTGAAGGGTTCAAGAAAATTTTCTCTGTCTTGTCATACTCAGCCAAATCACCTAAGTACATAAATGCGGTGTAGTCACTAAGACGGCTTGCTTGTTGCATATTGTGCGTTACGATAACCACTGAAATCTCTTCTTTGAGTTCTGCTATGAGTTCTTCTATGGCTCCTGTTGAGATGGGGTCAAGTGCAGAGGTAGGTTCATCAAACAAAAGTACTCTTGGCTTAAGTGCCACTGCTCTGGCGATACAGAGTCTCTGCTGCTGCCCACCACTCAGACCCAAGGCACT
>SOIK01000243.1 GCA_004377245.1 Sulfurovum sp.
GATAGTTTAATAGGCGGTACCATCTGGGATGAGTACAGCCAAAAAGTAACAGATTTAATGAACAACCCACAAAACATGGGTGAGATCACACAAGAACAGGCTGATGAAATGGGTGCAACACTCATCGTAGCTGACTTTGGTGCAGAGAGTTGTGGAGATGCAGTAAGACTTTACTGGGCAGTTGACCCTAAAAGTGATGAGATACTTCTTTCAAAGTTTAAAAGTTTTGGTTGTGGTACAGCTATCGCCAGCTCTGACACTATGGCTGAACTTTGTAAAGGTAAAACCGTTGATGAAGCTGTAAAGATCACAAATATTGATGTTGAGATGGCAATGCGTGACAATCCGGACACTCCAGCAGTCCCACCTCAAAAAATGCACTGTTCTGTTATGGCTTATGATGTTATCAAAAAAGCTGCAGCACTCTACAAAGGTGTTGATATGGAGAGCTTTGAAGAAGAGATCATCGTATGTGAATGTGCACGTGTATCACTCTCTACACTTCAAGAAGTGATCCGTCTTAACGACCTTACAACAGTAGAAGAGATCGCTGACTATACTAAAGCGGGAGCTTTTTGTAAATCATGTATACGCCCTGGTGGACATGAAGCCAAAGATATCTATCTTGTTGACCTTCTTGAAGAGTATGAAAAAGAGAAGATGGCAAAAGCTGCTGATGCTTCAGGTATGGGTGGTGCAGACTTCGCTCAAATGACTATCGTTCAGCGTATCAAAGCGGTTGATAAAGTGATCGATGACAATATCCGTCAAATGCTCATCATGGATGGTGGAGATATGGAAATTCTTGACATCAAAGAAAATGGTGCAAACTTCGACATCTACATCAGATATCTTGGTGCATGTAATGGTTGTGCAAGTTCAAGCACAGGTACACTCTTTGCTATTGAAAATATCCTCAAAGAAAAACTTGATGAAAACATCAGAGTTTTACCTATCTAAATAAGTACTATTCCCATAGTAGCGTGGGCTTTCTTGCCCACGTTACACAACTACTTGCTAAACAATCTAACAATGCCTCTTAAAAGCACAAAAACCACATATAGCGCCACTGTAAAGACCAATGGGTGAAATGCCCCTATACCATAAGCTCCTGCTGATGGAAGACCCATTAAATGATCAATGGGATGACTTATCCACTCTTTAAAATGCATACCTATTGCTAAAAATAAAAATAAACCCATAAATATAGTAAGTTCTTTTTTCATATAAATTTCCTTGTAAAATATGGCATAATCATACCAAAATAAATACAATTATTATAGGAATATCCATAAAATATATGCTTATAATAGATATAATATATGCTTAACTAAGAAAGGTCAAACTAATATGATAAATAAAGAACAAATTCAAGAAAAACTCACACAAGTCATCTATCCTGGTTTTACAAAAAATATTATAGATTTTGATTTTGTCAAAGAGATTACTGTTAAAGATAGTCACATTACCATAGAGCTTGATATCCCTTCTTCTGCACCTGAAATAGAAAATCAGCTTCGAGAAGAGATTATCAAACGTGTCTCTTTGTTAGGAGCGTATGAGATCAATGTTTCTATCATAAAACCTAAAATGCCTAGAGAGACAAGCTCTCATGGTAAAAATGTATTACCAGACATTCAAAACTTTATCATGGTCAGTAGCGGCAAAGGTGGTGTCGGCAAATCGACCACGACTGTCAATATTGCCATTGCACTCGCTCAACAAGGAAAAAGAGTGGGGCTTCTTGATGTAGATATCTATGGACCAAATATCCCAAGAATGATGGGTATAGAGGGAGAGCAGCCTGTTTTTTTAGGCAAAAACATTAAACCCATTATGGCACATGGTGTACAAGTGATGTCCATTGGTTCACTGGTTGAGAGAGGAGCTTCTCTCATCTGGAAAGGAGCCATGGTCACCCAGGCCATAGAACAGATGCTAGAAGACATCTTATGGGATAAACTCGATGTCTTACTCTTTGATATGCCTCCAGGTACAGGAGATGCACAGTTGACTCTTGCTCAGAGTTTACCGGTTACTGCCGGAGTATGTGTCACCACACCTCAAAAAGTGGCACTGGATGACACTATACGCAGCATGGATATGTTTACACAACTTCATATCCCTATTGCAGGGATTGTTGAAAACATGAGTGGTTTTATCTGTCCTGAGAGTGGTAAAGAGTATGACATCTTTGGAAAAGGCACAACCAAGCCTTTGGCTGATAATTACAATACTGAAGTTTTAGGAGAGATACCTATAGAACCTGCTATCAGAGAAGGAGGAGATAGTGGTCTACCTATCACTGTTTTAGCTCCGAACTGCGAAACATCTAAGCGTTATCAAGAGATAGCTACTAAACTTTGGAATACTGTACTTAAAGTCAATGAAGAAGGTGGAGTGAATAACGAGGAGATACAGCCTACGATTTTTTAGGCTGTATTCATAAAAAAGGATGTGGTAAAGTACCACATCCTATAAAACAGGTGGGCAAAGCCTCACCTATTAATGATGCTCATCTTCATCAAGATTGAAGAATTTTGTTCCTGCATAATACATTGCAATACACAGTCCCAATCCACCAAGAGAGATCATCATCTCCGTACCAGACGGGAAGTAGTGTATCCACTCTGGTGCAAGTTGATATTCTGTGGTTTTCATCATTTGAAGCGGTTTAAGTTGACTATCGTGTACAAGGTTGTACCTCATAAAGAAGATACCTACCATACCACTCATGGATGCCCAGAAAAGTAGAACCGGTGATTTTCCCATATCTTTTAAAATAAGTAGCAACGGAATTACCATAGCCAATATAACCTCTGCCCAGAAAGTCCATGAACCCAAAATATGTACTGCAACTTCAGAACGGTTTGGCATACCGCCATAGATATCAGTAAACATTTTCCATATCACAAAGAAAATAAGGATTGAAAGAAGCAGTGCTTGGATCTTAGCCAATCCTGTCAACATTGTTTTCACTTTTTCAGGGAAATCAAGTTTGTATCTGAAACCCATGATAATAAAGGCAATAAATACACCCGTGATAAATGCTGTCAAGATAAAGTACGTTGGATAATATACCCCATTAGCAATTGGTCTTGCATTGAGAAAACCAAATACAGAACCGAGGTTAGAGTGTGCTGCAAGACCTACCAACAGTCCAGTCAGTCCAAATATCTTTGCCTTTTTCATATCGCCTTTTAATAAAAAGACAAATTCAATGATCATAAATGTCAAGTAAATACCGTAAAGCGTACCCATCCACCAAATGGCAGAGGTAAGCCCAGGGGTTAAGACATTGTAGATCAACATCGTAATAGGGTGACCTATCTCCACCGCTATGACAGCAAATCCAGCTAAAATAGTTACAATAGAACCAAAAATAGCCCGTTTAGAAATCAGCATATAGTCTTTGAAGCCAAAGACATCGCCCAATGAACCAATGATACATAGTCCTGTTGAGCTCACAACAAAAAAGATATACACTGCAAGTAACAATCCCCATGGATGCTCTTTGGTTACATTATATGCATGGTGTCCGTGCATAAAAAAGAATGCAAGCCCCACGACAAATAGTGCCAAAAGTGCTGCCGTTATAGCTGCAACCAACATATTTCTAGGTGTTTTTTCAAAATCCAGCAACTCTTTCATTCCTACCTTATTAACAGGAATAGATGTTATAAATTCTTTTATACTCATATCAACCTCCTTATGTTAGATAGTATAGTTTTGGTTTAGTACCAAGATGAGCTTTTAAAGAGAAATGTTCTCTTGTTCTAAGCAGTTCGCTGATCTCACTCTCTGGGTCATCCAGGTCACCAAAAGTTCTTACTTTTGTAGGACAAGTATTTTGACAGGCAGTGGTTGTTTCACCTCTTTCCAATCTTGTATCTGAACAGAAGTTACATTTATCCACTGTCATCGTTCTGTCATCAACATAACGTGCATCATAAGGACAGGCAACCATACAGTAGCTACATAAAATACATTGGTCACTATTGACCCTTACTACACCATTATCATCATAATATGTCGCATTTGTAGGACATACTTCTTGACAAGGAGCCTCTTCACAGTGTTGACACTGACTTGGCTGAAAGCTGCTTGAGACGATATCCAACAGTGGATACTCACCTTCTATCTCTTTCACACCAACCCAAATTCTATGCTTGTCTGCACCCATGAGAACACCGTTCTCTTCTTTACAGGCGACTTCACATGCTTTACAATTAATACAATTCTTATAATCTAAAGCCATTCCATATCTTGCCATGATTACACCTTCCTTATTTCTACATTTGTTTCATGCATCGCTGCAGCACCATA
>SOIK01000107.1 GCA_004377245.1 Sulfurovum sp.
ATAATCCTCACCCTCTTCTACCTCTGCCCCTACTTTACGAAGCTCTGTAGCCATCGCAAAAAGTCTATCTGTCTCTTTTACACGCCAATTATAGATATTTCTAAGTGTGGTAGTGCCTTTGGCAAAAAGTGCCGTTGTAGCGATGGTCATCGCAGCGTCCGGAATGTGATTGAAATCCATATCTATGGCGTTTAGTTCGCCCCGAGTCACAGATACAAAATCATCACCCCACTCTACCGTTGCACCCATTTTTTCAAGTACATCTACAAAGGCAACATCACCCTGTATACTATTTTTCCCAATACCTGTAACTTTAACAGTACCGCCTTTTATCGCCGCGGCAGCCAGGAAATATGAAGCAGAAGAGGCATCTCCTTCAACCATAAAAGAGTCAACTGCTTTATAGGTTTGTCCACCTTTGATACTGAAAGTTTCATAATTCTCATTTAGAACCTCAACACCAAATTCCTTCATTATATGCAATGTGATGTCTATGTAAGGTTTGGAGACCAGTTCACCAATGATAGAGATAGTCATATCTTCTTTGGCCATAGGAGCAGCAAGCAGCAGTGCCGTCAAAAACTGACTTGAAATGGCACCCTCTATCTTCACATCTGCACCATTTAAACCATTTGCTTCGATCTCAAGTGGAGGATACCCTTCATTCTCTTTATAGGTAATATTGGCACCCGCTTCTCTCAAAGCATCTACCAAATGGCTTATGGGTCTCTCTTTCATACGAGGTTCACCTGTAAGTAGATACGTACCTTCTCCTAAACACAATGCCGCACAAAGTGGACGCATAGCAGTGCCTGCATTGCCTAAAAACAATTCTTGCACTTTTTCACTACTTATAGGACCTGCATTACCTTCAATGGTACATCGGGTCTTATCCTCAGACAGAGTATATTTAATACCCAATTGTTTAAGGGCATTTAACATATGTCTAGTATCATCACTCTCTAAAAGATTAAATATCTCTGTAGTACCCTCTGCCAGCGCAGCAAGAAGCAAAGCCCTGTTTGAAAGGCTTTTAGAACCAGGAAGATTGATCTCTCCATCTATTTTACTGATAGGCTTTAGCGTAAGTGTATTCATGATTTCCAACTCTATTTTTTTATCTCTTGGATCTTATTGATAACATTTTGCACGACCCAGTCAGGAGTAGATGCACCAGCAGAAATGCCACAGAGTTTTTTACCCTCAAACCAACTTGATTCAAGTTCTTTTTCATTCTCTATCAAATAGCTCTCTTCACAGTAACTCTTACAAATAGAGTGTAACTGCTTAGTGTTAGAAGAGTGTTTCCCACCTATGACTACCATAACATCTGCATCTTTTGCCAGTTCAGCCGCTGCATCCTGGTTTTCAAACGTTGCATTACAGATGGTATTAAATACCCTTACTTCTTTATGTGTAAGGATGAGGGCATTCACTACCTTTAAAAAATCTTCGGGTTTTCTTGTCGTTTGCGCAACCACCGCGACCTTAGAAAGTATCGGAAGATCTTCCAACTCTTTTTCATCTTCTACGATAAAGGCATCTCTCAAATCTTTCGCATAACTCACAACACCCTTGATCTCCGGGTGATTCTTGTCACCAAAGATAACGATACTATACCCCTCATCACTCATCTTTGCAACGATATTTTGAGGTGTGGTCACATAAGGGCATGTTGCATCTATGATCTCATTTTCCTGTGCTTTAAGTTGAGAAAGTTCATCTTTAGGAATACCATGCGTACGAATCACGACTGCATCCTCAGGGGCAACATCTTCAAACTTTTCAGCCAGTCCTATGCCAAAACCCTCTTTAAGACGATTGATCTCATCTTTATTATGGATAAGCGGACCATAGGTTTTACTACCTTTATGCTCTTCAGCTATTTTAATAGCTCTTTTTACACCAAAACAAAACCCATAACTAGATGCTAATTGTATTTTCATTTTTATCTCAATTCAGCTTTACACTCTGCTTCAAGGCAACTCATCACCTGACTCATCACCGCTTCTATATCACTCTCTTCTAGTGTTTTCTCCATAGACTGGATAAAGAAACGAATAGTTAAACTCTTCTTCTCGCCCAACTTTTCATCTTCATAAATGTCTATCGGATAGATATCTTTAAGCATTGGAAGCTCTAATGTATTGAGTGCTTTAGCTACTTCATAATAGGACATCGATTTGTCTATCACCACAGAAAGATCTTTATAGACACCCTGGAACTTAGAGATAGGCTTCGCATTGATATGTTTTGGTAACAATGCATCAAAGTCCAACTCTGCGATAAACGTCTCAGGGATATCATACTCACCTTGAACAGTGGGGTGCAGCTTACTCATAAATCCACACACCTTACCGTCAATGAGGATATCTGCTGACTGATACGGGTGGATAAGTCCATTCTTATACGTACAAGGCACCAACTCAAACGCGCCGACAACAGCGCCTACTTTTTGTGTGAAAGAGGCAAAGTCTATCATCTTTGGTTTTCCGGAGTTACTTACATTCTCACCATCTACCTGGCCAGAGAAGACAAAAGAGAGTACTTCTGACTGTTCTCTCTTGCTTCCAAACACAGCACCTATCTCAAAAAGAGGGATAGACTTCTTCGTGTAACTCACGTTACGTCTCGCTGCGTTAAGAAGATTTACAAGGATCGTACTTCTAAGTGTGTTCAGCTCTTCTGCGATAGGGTTAGAGAGTTCAAGTGCTTCTTCTACTGTAGAGAAACCATATTTTTCCAACAGAGCTCTTTCAGTAAAGACATAACTCACATTTTCATAAAATCCTGTACCCACTGCACGGTTTCTGAACCCTTTTTTGGCTTTATATCTATCTGTTGTATCATTTAAACGTGCTTTCTCTGCAAAGACAAAAGGTTTCGCTTCGATGTTATTGATCCCGATAATACGTACGATCTCTTCAGAGATATCTTGGATATGTTTAATATCATGTCTAAATAGTGGCACTACCGCAGCGATGACATCATCACCCATAGAGCTTATTTCAAATCCAAGTTTCTGTAAGATCGTTGCTATTTTACCGATCTCTACATCCATGCCCACGATAGCTGAGATTTCACTAGCCGCTACGATGACAGTCTCATGTTCTCTATCTACATCCACATTTAAAGAGCCTTCATAACAGTTGATGTTTGTATAACGATCCAGTAACGAAGCTAAGAAAGAGAGACCAAATGCAAGGTCTGGGTTAGATCCTCTTGATGTTTTATAGTAAAGGTCATCTTTCTTCAAAGAAGTAGTTGAAACCGCTTCAACTAAAGTATCCGGATTAATATAACTTGCCTCCAACAAAACTTCTTTCGTCTCATCGTTTGCTATCACTTCTTCATTTTGATTCACGCCCACTACAGAAAGCGTTTGGTTATTTCCTAAAACTTCCATGATCCCTTTGGCTTTAGCAGTTGGTCTGACTACTACTTTCCCCTCTTCATTACGGAAAGCAGCACTGTCATACGCACGCAAGATCACACCTGTTGTATGCGTAGCATAAGCCAACATACTTGCCAGTTTACCCTCTGCTTCTACACTTACCATAGCCAAACGTAACTGTACGAGAAAACTGTTATCAATATCGTCTATGGTTGCACGTTTATAGTGCAGGTCAGCATCCATTTCACCATCACTATGAAGCTCTGCATCTCTGGCGATACCAAGCTTCATTTTCTCTTCTTGTTTGTACTCAAAAGGTTTCATCTCGATGTCAAGTGCCGAGCTCAAATCTCTAGCCACACCATAAATGCTAAGACAGTCACCTCTGTTGGCTGTAAGTTCAAGCTCGATGATGGTATCAGCTACGCATCCATACGAACCAAACTCTTTACCCACTTCAAGCTCACCGATACTCTCATCAAGTATCATAATCCCTTTACCTGTATCTGGCAGTCCAAGTTCAGAAGAGGCACAAACCATCCCTTCACTCTCCACACCACGAAGTTTCGCATGTTTAATGACAAAATCACCCGGAAGCACTGCACCTATGGTCGCTACAGCCACATACTCGGCATCCACTACATTGGCAGCACCACAGACTATCTGTCTTGTACCCGAACCTACGTCTATCTGACAGACATTCAGTTTATCTGCATCCGGGTGCTTTTCACAAGAGAGTATTTTCCCTACAACGACTTTCTCAGCGATTTTAATTTGGTTGATACTGTCAACTTCCAACCCTATAGAGTTAAACGTTTCATACAGTTTTTCGTTGCTAACATCACTAAGGTCTATAAATTCATTTAACCAACTTCTTGTTACTATCATCTAAA
>SOIK01000252.1 GCA_004377245.1 Sulfurovum sp.
AGTTCATCAAACCTTTCAGAAAAAGCTGAAACCATAACGGATGTCACAAATGAGATCATCGCTATACCAAAGACTATACCAAACATTGAGATGATCTTACCTAAGTCTGTTATGGGAGATATGTCACCATATCCAACCGTTGACACCGTCACTAATGCCCAATATATCGCATCCAGATAGGAGTGAAGCTCTCCATTGATACCATATTCCAATGCATAAAATATAGAGCCAAATGAGAAAACGATCCCAAAGAGCAAATAACCCAAAAAGATAAATTCAAATCGCTTCTTAATCAGTGCCCGAAAGAGACTTGACGTACCGTGCATATAGTGGTAGAGTTTAAATAGCCGTATGATCCTGAACTTTGGAAATATAGCAATAAGATCAATAAGTGCTGGTAGAGAAAGCATATATCGAAGTTTATATTTCAGAAGAAGCCAATAGTATTTTGATTTTTTCTCCTTGCTTTGTTTTTCTGCTGCAATAACATACTTGTGTATATCATGGCTTATCCATAGTCTAAGAAGATACTCTAGTGCAAAAATAGTTGTCACAAAGTAAAGATCAAGATCAATAAGCCATCTAGGTAGCTCTACAGTCTTACTTGTGATCAATACGGCAATAGAGCCTATGATCAAAAAGATCATAAAATAATCAAAATATTTTTTATAAGGGTAGTTTACATCTTCCAGGAGTGATCTAAAGAAAGATTTTGTTTTTTGATATTTTGAAGAGTTATCCATCATATGAGAGAACTTTAGTATGAAGTCATGCATATGTTTTACCTCCCGAAATCGTCGTCCTCGGGCTTGACCCGGGGATCCATGATGCGATATAAATATAAACCTAAATTCTCGAGTCAAATACGAGAATAACGAACATACTTACCCCAATCTTTGTTTCAATAACTCATTTACTTTACCAGGGTTTGCAGACCCTTTACTCGCTTTCATCGTTTGTCCCACAAAGAAACCAAAGAGTTTATCTTTACCAGACTTATACTGCTCTACTTTATCCTGGTTCGCAGCCAAGATCTCATCGATAATGGCTAAGATAGCACCATCATCACTGACCTGAGCAAGTCCAAGTTCATCGATAAGCGCATCAATGTCACGACTCTCATTTTCCATCATATAGTCAAGTAAATCTTTTCCACCTTTCCCAGAGATAGTACTGTCAGCGATCTTAGAGACAAGTATTCCCAATGCCTTTGCATCAACAGGTGTATTCCCCATAGAGAATCCAGCTTTGTTCAGACGACCGAGAAGTTCAGAAGTAAGCCATGTCACTGCTGTTTTAGCCACAGCCCCATGCTCTAACATCTCTTCAAAGTAGTATGCCATCTCTTTATCTGAAGTAATGACCAGTGCATCCTCTTTTTTAATGCCAAGTTCTTCAACATAACGCTTCACTTTAGCATCTGGAAGTTCTGGGATGATTTTCGCCTCTACTATCATCTCGTCTGTCACATGAAGAGGACGCAGATCCGGATCCGGGAAGTAACGGTAATCCGCTGCTTCCTCTTTCCCTCTCATAGACTTAGTCACACCCTCAGCCACATTCCAAAGACGTGTCTCTTGGCGTACCTCTTGTTCATAAACACCATCTTCATAGGCTTCTGTTTGTCTTTGTACCTCATAGGCGATAGCAGCAGCAACAAATCTAAATGAGTTGATATTTTTTATCTCAACTCTGGTACCATACTCCTCTTGTCCTTTTGGACGGATGGAGACGTTTACATCACATCTAAACGAACCCTCTTGCATATTTGCATCACTTATGTCAAGGTAACGCACTGTAGCATGAAGCTTTTTCAAGTATGCTACAGCTTCATCAGAGTTTCTCATATCCGGTTCAGAGACGATTTCAAGCAGTGGTGTGCCAGCACGGTTCAAGTCCACTTTAGAGTGGTCACCCTCATGCATATTTTTCCCCGCATCTGCCTCAAGGTGTGCCTGTGTCATACCGATACGTTTTTGCGTACCATCTTTAAGGTCTATAAACACTTCACCCTTTTGTACTATGGCTTTGGTAAGCTGTGTTATCTGATACGCAGAAGGACTGTCTGGATAAAAGTAACTCTTTCTATCGAAGTTGGAGACATGGTTTACATTTGCATTGATCGCATATCCAAGTCTCATCGCTTTGATAGCAGCTTCTTTATTAACTACAGGTAAGGCACCAGGGAGAGCAAGACAAGTAGGACAAGTATTTATATTTTGATGCTCTGCAAAAGAGGTAGGACAAGAGCAAAATAGTTTTGTTTTAGTATTAAGTTGAACATGAACTTCAAGACCGATGACGGTTTCAAACATGGTTGTTTTCCTTGTTAAATAATTAGATAGATTATAGCGTTTTGGTCATTTGAGAGAGTTTATGCAAATCTTAATCGTTATTTTCTCTCTTTTTCCATGAGAAGCTTTTCAAGTAATTTTGTTTGTTTTTTGAGTTCTAAATGTTTTTCTTTATTGGTAATAATATGTTCAAGTAAAAGAACAGCTACCAAACCTGGTAATGCACCGATCAATGCAAAGACAATGGCAAAAAATAGATTGTTTTGATAAAAAGAGAGAAATGAACTAACAGCACCGATGAGCACAGCTGCCCATGCGATGCCTAAAAGAAAATTAATTACGAAACCGAGTGATTTGTCCTCTAGCCTCATACGTTTTTTATACAGCACCCATTGTGTCAGCTATAGGGTTTGGTGCTTTTTCATGTTCAACATCTGTAGCTACAGCACCTGCAAGGTAGACATACGTAAGAATCATAAAGATAAATGTCTGCAACACTGCAAAGAAAGTAAGTAGTGCATACGCTGGCAGTGGAGCGATATACGGCACGAGCATTAAAAGTACCCATAAGAACAGGTCATCACCCTTGACGTTACCAAAAAGTCTGAATGAGAGTGAAACAATTCTTGAAAGATGTGACAGGATCTCAATAGGGAACATCAGTGGAGCAAGTATCTTTACAGGTCCCATAAAGTGAGCAAAATAATGTACTACTCCATTTTTCTTGATACCTTCATAATGATAATAAAAGAAAACAACCAGTGCCAAAACCAATGTAATATTGATATTTGAAGTTGGAGATTCAAATCCGGGGATAATACCTATAAAGTTCGATACAAAAACAAAAATACCAATAGCTGCAACAAGTGGAAGATACTTTCTCGCAAGCTCTTCACCAATGACATCTTTACCCATAGCAATCACACCGCCAAGGTACGCTTCCATCACATTTTGTGTACCATTTGGTACCGCTCTAAGACTCTTTGTAGCCATTTTTACAATAGCAAGTATAATAATCACTACTAAGATTAAGTGTGCAACAAACATCATCTGACCGTGACCGAAAATAGCGCCTAGGTAAGTAAATACACCTTCCATAAAACATCCTCTTGTTATAATTTGCTTGTATTATATATAAAAAGTGTTAAATACTCGGTTAAAAGTAGACTATTTTTATAAGAATTTATACTTATATTTCCACCAACTTCTCTTGTCCTAAACGATAAAGTGCAAAATCGTATTTTACTGGGTCACTACTATCAAAATTTCGTAAAGTATTGGTAACTTCAATGCTTGCTTTCATGTCATAACTTTTACGTTTGAGCAAACCTAGTTTACGTGACACTTTAAAAGTATGTGTATCCAGCGGCATAAGCAGATCTTTTTTATCTATCTTAGACCATAAACACATATCAAGTTTATCTTTACGTACCATCCAACGCAGGTACATCATATATCGCTTGTATGTTCCTGCACTACTTATTTTCTTAGGTACAGAACCTATGAGAAAGTTATATCCTTGTGTTGTATGAGGATAGATGGATCTTAAAGTATCTATAAAATGCCATAATCCATCTAAGATATTTTCTTCTTTTTTATAACCCTCGTAGAAAATATTTTCGATACTATCGACTTCTTTTAATCGCTTCAATGTGATAAAAATAGCTATGATATCTTCACTTTTTTGAAAACGATAATAATGAGACGATAGTTCTTTTATTATCATCTCTTCACTAGCATCAAGTAACGAGAAGTCCAAACTATCTAGAAATTTAACGATAAGCCCAGCATTACCATAAGCAAACAAGGCACAAATAAGAGCAATAGATTCATCTTGATATTTTGATGCTATGAGAAGTGGGTCTGGTTTTTCGTAGGAGAGCTCAAAAATGTTATTTCTCTCTTGGACTTCTTTATCTAAAAATAATTTAACATCTTTTAAATTCAATAAATTACTCCTATACCTTCGTCATCC
>SOIK01000045.1 GCA_004377245.1 Sulfurovum sp.
CCATAAGATTGAGATGGTTGATTTACCTGGTACTTACTCTTTTAGTTCATATTCACTTGAAGAGAGAGTAGCAAAAGAGTTTATCATAGGTGAATCTCCTGATGTGATAGTAAATGTAATAGATGCTTCAAATATCAAAAGAAATCTATATTTAACTTTTCAATTATTAGAGATTGGTATGCCTGTAGTTGTGGTACTTAATATGATGGATGTGGCACAAAGAAGAGGTATAGAGATAGATAGTGCAAAAATATCTAAGATGTTAGGTTGTCAAGTTATTGAAGCTAGTGGGGCTAAAGGTCTTGGTGGCAAAGAGATTATGAAAGCTATTGTTGATACAGCAAAAGCAAAAGAAACTTACGAAGATTTTAAGATAAATTATGAAGAGTTAGAACCACATATACAAACTATAGAAGATAAAATTATTGATAGTAGTTCTCCTCTAAATAAAAGATGGATGGCTATAAAAGTTTTAGAGGGTGATACAACTATCATAGATCACCTACAAAAAGAATATTTTGATATAAAGGATATGGCTAAGGATGAAGAGGATAAATTTCACGCCTTATATGATAAAGATACAGTATCATTTTTAGCAACATTTAGATATGACTCAGCTGATATTATCTATCATAAAGCTATAAAAGAGACAAAAAAAGGGATAGAAACTTTAACAGACAAAGCAGATAAAATTATCTTAAATAGATGGTTGGCATTGCCTATTTTATTTGGTATTATGTTTTTGATTTATGAACTTGCTATTGTTGGTGGTTATAAACTTACTGATTATACTTGGCCGCTTCTTGCAGCAGTTAAAAACTTTGTGATAGATATATCACCAGCTCCATTTCTAACTGAAGTTCCTATGATAACTGATTTTGCCATTTGGATGATAAACAGTGCAAATGCTTTAATAAACTATATTCCTATATTTTTTATACTTTTTGCACTTATTGCTATTATGGAAGATGTTGGTTATATGCCTCGTATGGCTTTTATACTTGATAGGATATTTAAAAAGTTTGGACTTCACGGTCAATCTACTTTGCCTCTTGTGCTTGGTGGTGCTATGGTTGGTGGTTGTGCCGTTCCTGGAGTTATGGCAACAAAAGGGATAGCTGATGATAGAGCAAGAATGGCTACAATCTTAACAGTTCCATATATGAATTGTTTGGCAAAAGTTCCATTTTATACTTTACTTTTAGGTGCATTTTTTAAGCCTGATATGGCAATTATGATGTTTTTTATATCTACTGCTACAATTTTTACAGCTTTAATAGTTGCTAAAATATTGACAACTACTTTTTTGAAAACTCGCGAAACTGCACCATTTGTTATGGAGCTTCCGCCTTATCATTTGCCTACGATTAAAGGTGTGCTTTTAAGTGCAGCTCAAAGAGTTTGGATTTATATCTACAAAGTTCTTACTATTGTTTTAGCTGTTGCTGTTGTACTTTTTGCGATGTTACAACTTCCAGGAATAAGTGAGGAATCACAAACTAAGTATGATCAACAGTTAGTTAAATCTTTAGCTACATTTGATAAAAAAGCAAAAACTTCAAAATACTATAAAGAGGTGGATACAAAAGAAGAGATTGCAGATCTATTGAACTATTATGATGGCTACAAGTCAAAAAGGATGGCAACTACTTCAAAAAGTGGAGCATTAGCAGTTGATGAAGATTATAAAACTTTAAATGCAAGTTACTTTAAATTTATCAAACCAAGAAAAGATAAAGAAGCAAAAAAAATAAATAGGATTTTAAGAAAACTTGCCAAGGTAAGAAATAGAATATTAAGAAATATAAAGAATGAAAAAGTTGAAAACTCACTTTTAGGTATGGCAGGAAAAGCAGTAGAACCTATCACAAAATATGCAGGATTTGACTGGAAGATAAATGTGGCATTTTTAAGTTCATTTGCTGCAAGAGAGAGTGCTGTAGCAACTTTAGGAAGTTTGTATGAGAATAACCAAGTAGATTCTCAAAGAGCAGAGGATGCGATGGCTCAAAATAGTGGTTACACTCCACTTCATGCAGTAGCAATTATAATTTTTATGCTTTTAACTCCACCTTGTATAGCTACAATGATTGTTGTTAAGATGCAAACAAATAGTTATAAGTGGATGATGTTTGCTATATTCTTCCCAGTATTTTTAGGGGTAATTATATCATCTGGCGTATTTACATTGGGAACTATGTATGGATGGAGTGGAGTAGATGCTATGACATATTTTTATGTAACGGTTGCTTCTATTGCTCTTGCATTGGGATTGTATCCATCTAAAACTATAAATTGGAAAGGTGGTTTTAGAATTCAGCAAAAAACTGCTGAAATATATAAAAATCATGAAAGAAATCTTAAGAAAGGAGAAAACCAAAATGATTAAAAAAGTAGTCCTTAGTTTAGCTATAGCTTCAAGTTCACTTTTTGCACATACGGCTATCATGAGTTGCTTTGACAATGGTGATGGAACTATCACTTGTGAAGGTGGATTTAGTGATGGTAGTAGTGCAAGTGGTGTGAAGTTTAGAATTGAACAAAAAGGGAAAGCTATTTTCAATGCAAAAATGAGTGAAGATAGTGAAGTTACATTTAACAAACCAAGTGGTAGTTACAATGCAGTTTTTGATGCTGGTGAAGGTCATCAAGTATTTATTAAAGGTTCTGATATAACAGAATAAAAGATTTTTAGCATAAGGTGCTAAGTGTTAATTTGTAAATATAAAGTATTTAGAAGTTAGCACTTAGCTTATCTTTTCACTATTTAATGATAGTGATTATTACAATTGAATTAAAAAGGAAACAAATGAAAAAAACAATATTAAGTACATTAGCTGCTACAGCAATTATGGCAACAAGTGCAATGGCACACTTCCAAATGGTATATACACCAAATATGGCTTTAGAAAAAGGGAAAACTATCGAGTTTAAACATGTATTTACACATCCATTTGCAGATGAGCATACTATGGATATGGGTAAACAACACGATAGTAAAAACTTTGCACCAGTTGAAGAGTTTTATGTAATCAACAAAGAGAAGAAAAAAGATTTAAAATCTACTTTAAAAGATATTACATTTAAAGGTCATCATAATAGTGGTCATGCTTATACTTCAAAATACAAAGCAAGAAGAATGGGTGATCATGTTTTTGTAATGGTGCCAGCTCCATATTATGAAGCAAATGAAGATATTTATATCCAACAAATTACAAAAACTATCATAAATGTAGCAGGTACTCCTACAGATTGGGATGCAGAACTTGGACTAAAAGCTGAAATTGTACCACTTACAAAACCTTATGCTATCTGGGAGCACGGTAGTTTTACAGGTATTGTAAAGTCAAATGGAAAAATTGTACCTTATGCAGAGATTGAAGTTGAATACATAAATAGAGATGTAAATATGAAGACAAATTCTATGGGTGCTAGTAGATTTGAAGCTCCACAAGATAGTTTTGTAACTATGGGTATCAAAGCAAACAAAGATGGTGAATTTACATTTTCTATTCCAAAAGCTGGATTCTGGGGATTTTGTGCATTAGGTGCAGGTAGTGATAAAGAATATAAAGGCAAAGAGTTAAGTCAAGATGCTGTTATTTGGATAGAAGCTAAACCTATGAAGTAAGTTTTTTTGAGAGCCGTTATATATACGGCTTTCTTGAAAATTTATAAAATAAATTATACGAGGTAAATAATAATGGATAATATTTTTTTAATTTTAATAACTATTGGTTCAATATATTTTTTATATAAAAAATTATTTAACACAAAAGGTTGTGATGGATGTGGAGGCAGTTGTAATACAAAAAAATAGAAAAAAGAGAATAGAGATAAAAAATCTAAGTCATAGTTATGGCACTAAAAAGATATATGAAAATCTGACTTAATGTTTGGGCAATAATGAGTTTTTGTAATTGGATCAATAGCCTGTTAAATGCCTTGTTCTGCATCTTTGTGTCCTCCTTTTTGGAGTTTCTCTACTTCTAGTATAGCACCTTCAACCATTAATGCGGTCATAGCCATTTTAAATATCCCAGTAGCTAAAAACCTAGTTTTTCAGTATAGAGGATTAAGAGAATTCTATTTCTATTTACATACTTATGTTACCATATGAATATCATTATCAAAAAAGGAATAAAAGTATGAAAAACTTAGAAATGTTAACCTATGATGAACTCCTTGTAGAGTTTAAAAATATTCTTAAAGCAGATGGTCTGAAATTTACTTCTCAAAGAGAGGCTATACTCTCTACTCTCTATGAAAATCCTCAACATTTTACTTCAGAAAATCTCTATATGCTGGTAAAACAAAAACATCCTGAGTTAAGTGTAGGTATTGCAACCGTCTATCGTACGCTTGCTCTTCTTGAAGAAAATGGCCTTGTCAGTTCCATCTCTTTAGGTATTCAGGGTAAAAAATTTGAAATAGCAAATAAGCCTCATCATGACCATCTTATCTGTGAATCATGTGGCAAAATAGTTGAATTTGAAAACGAGAAGATAGAAGATCTGCAACACCAAATCGCAAAAGAGAATGGTTTTGTCTTAACGGATCATCTTATGCAGCTCTACGGAATATGTACAGAGTGTCAAAAAAACCAAAGTAAATAATATAAGATGAGAACGACTATCACTTTCAAATAGATTTAATCTTTCTTCTGTTAAACTACCCATAGTTTTATATTAGAAGGATATTTTATGACTATCGTTGGATTTGAGCAGACAAGTAATGGACAAATTAGAGAGTATCTCCCCAAAAATGAGCAATTAGCAAGTGAAAATGAGCAGAGACAAATGTTTTTACATATGTTTAATGCTTATGTGGATGAAGAGATGAGGCTCAGTAAAAAAGAGATGCTTGATGGTCAAAATATCTATGAAGTTTTCAGAAACAAGATAGAAAAAATGCTTTTTACTCCCTGTATCCTCCAGGGTAATACTCCTCGAAACATTGTTAATATCGCATGCATACCTTCACGCTCTATTAATGTATTTGTCCAGGGAGGATACGAAAAGCAAGAAAAATATAAAAAAATAGTCAATCCAAAAGCTCCACTAAAACAGATATCAAAACTGATAGACCTTGTCTATAACAACAAAGAGTGCAAACTTCTTTGTAATCTAGATGATATGTTTTTACATCTTGTTTATGAGCGTGTTAAACTTGTGAATAAACAGAATAAAGTTTTACTCTTTGATAAAACCATCGTCATTCAAGACCGCAGAAAAGACGTATCTCCCACACTACTTATACCAGCTTATACAAAAATAGATAAAAACAATCTTTATGATGAGCCTATCATATCTCATCATATGCAAACGGTGCTAAGTACACTAAAAGAGACTCAAATAAGACAAATTTTTTTAGTTTACCCTAAACATCCAGAGTTTAAAAAACATGTAAGCATCAAACTTTTAGACAAGATACCATTGGGAGAGGACGAGTATAGAGTGAAAGTGATTCCATATTCATTTTCATTCTGTATTAAAAATCAGAAAAAAACAACACATACAAGGAGACAAAAATGTCAATAGGAATTTTTTATGGCAGTAATGGTGGAGCAACAGAGAGTATTGCAGAACAAATAAGGAATGCAATGGATCTTGAGGCTGATCTGCATGACATTGCAGATGTTAATGTAGATACCTTTAATGAGTATTCACATATAATCATAGGAACCTCTACATGGGGAGATGGTGAACTGCAGGATGACTGGGATGACAAATTTTCAGACTTTGAAGGTGTAGACTTCTCAGGAAAAACAGTTGCATTTTTTGGTTTAGGTGATCAAGAAGGGTATGATGAGAACTTCCTTGACGGTATGGGTACACTGCATAATGCAGCAGTAAAAAATGGAGCAAATGTTGTAGGAAACGGATGGTCAACAGATGGCTATGAGTATGAAGAATCAATTGCTGTACAAGACGGTGCTTTTGTCGGTCTTGCGATAGATGAGGACAATCAAGATGATTTAACAGAAGAACGTGTCCAAAAATGGACGGAGATAATTAAACCTTCTTTTCAGGACTAGCTTTTATTGTTTCGTAGGCAGGAATGCTTACGAAACACAACATAGATCTTCAAAACTAAAAATTCACACTTGCTACCTTATTATTATAATTACTATTATCGTAACAAGATAATTATATTCTTTAAATAGAAATCAAAATAATAATCGTTATCTTTTAACTTTATTTAAGAGTACTTATTCTATAGTTATGAATATTATTATCATTAATGATATATGATTTACAATATAAAGGGAATTTAAAATGAGAAGAATAAAAATAACAACACTCTCTCTAGGATTAATTTTGGGATATACTAATCTTAGTGCAGACGTAATACCAGGCATCAACTCTAAAGGTGGAGGGATGCTTCTTCCAGAAGGGAAGATGAAGATGGTTTATAAATATATGCACTTTGACCGTAATAGTATGTTTGATGGTTCAAGTGAAGTACCCAACCTAGAGCAATTAGATGCTACGGCAAATATCAATCTTTTAGTATTGAACTATGGGATATCTGATGCTTTTAATATTGCTTTGGCAGTGCCTCATAAGCATATAGAAGCTACCGCAAAACTTGGTCAAAACGATGTAGCCATAGACAATAGTGGTATAGGTGACATTCTTGTAATGGGAAGATATAAGTTAACTGATATGAAAGAGGATGGTTATCAGACTGCTTTAAAATTTGGTGTTAAACTTCCTACAGGTTCTACTGATGATGGATTTAAAAAAGCACCACCACTTGCTCCCAATGTAAATACACCTATGCCCACACAAATGGGAACAGGCAAGGCAGAATATAAACTGGGAGTAGGGGTATCAAAACTATTTGACGGTGCGAGATTAGATGCTAGTGCTATGTTTACGTATAGACCTAAAGCAGAACATGATTATGACTTTGGAAATGAGCTTAGTTATGATATAGGGTATATGCACGCTCTGAATGACAAGTTTAATATAGGGCTTGAATATAATGGAAAATACAATTCTAAAACAGATATGGGTCAGGATACCAATCCAATATTACGCCAAATGTTGCCATTTAAAGCATTTAGCGGTACAGTTGGGTACATAACACCTCAAGTTCAATTTTTACCGTTTGGAAAACCTAAAATACACTTAGATGTCGGTATGTCATTTTTGCTTCATAAAAATGTGAAAGAGTATCAACCATTAGAAAAAAAACGTTTCATTGTTCGATTTGGATATTTATTTTAGGAGCTAAACTAGCTTGATGGTCAGTGCAGAATCATTCTAAATGACTCTGCAGTACGATCTAAAAAAGCTTTTTAACTTTTCATAGCGGTTAATCAAGTCTATCTATGACTGGCTGATGGTAATATGACTGTAGCTATGGAGCGCATAAAGACTTTTTTAGCCGCTCCTGCCAAAGAACGTACTTTGATGAAACCGGCTGTTAAACTGTTTGGCGTGATGCCAAAGATTGAACTCACTCAAGAAGAGATGAGAGACTATGCTCAAGTGCTTGTAGAGACAGAGTTTGAGATACCTGAGTGGTTTGATGAGCATTATAAAACACATGAGTTGAAGAAGCCAGATTAATCTTTACTGTCAGTAAGATTTTTTCTCTATAGCATCTATGACCTTTCCCTGAACCACCGCAGCGATCAGGATATAGAGTGTCATGATGATCGTAAACAACAGACCAAACAGATCCACCATAAACGGTAAAAGAGGCAGTTTAACTGCACGGGCATACATAAATACAGCTATCAATCCATCTTTGAGTCCATGAGAACGCATATCCTGAAGCATCCCATACCATGCATACATCGGTCCATGGCTGATGATACCGCCAAGCAGTGCATAAAATACCCCTTTGGCTCCACTATTTTTACCAAAGTGCTTTATGATCTGTTTGGGTTTTAAAAAATAGTTGATCAGTGCTGTAAGTGTGATAATGAGGACAAACAATGGTAAAAGTGACAGGAGTATCGAACCGCTTTTTTGAAGTGCAGATAGGGTATTGGAGGTGTCTGTAAGTAGAAGAACTGCATATGAGATAAGTACAATTATCAGAAATTTCATCCCTTTAAATGTTGTTTTCATGACAGCACCCCTACCGTGAATACTGTCGTATAAGCAATGATGATCGTACTCATGAGCGTTAAAATATTTCGATAAAATGTAAATCTCACACCAAAAACACTCGCTTCAGCCGGAAGTTGTACAAACCCCAATGTCACCCAAGCAAGCACAAAGGCACTGAGCGCATAAAGTGATACCCCTTGCTCCATCAATCCTTCAGCAACCACATAGCTGATCACCGCTTGTCCCATTGAGATCGCTCCTGCCAATGTCCCTGCCAAGGTATCTATGACAGAACCATATCCAAAAAAAGTAGAGAGTATATCTGGTGTGACATAGATCTGCATAAGCCCTACCAAACCTATCACTGCGATCAGCATAGGGGTAATGGAGATAAAACCCATGAGGGCTTTGCTAAAGGCTTTTTTAAGTGTGGGAGTTTCTTGGCTTTTTATCTCTTTGGAATTTTTTATCTCTTTTTTCATATCTCTATCTTAGCTCCTATGCCACCTTGTATGTAGTGATCGCCAAAACTTTGCGCGAACATCACTATCGCCTGATCACCGCTGCAGTGTGTTGGACAAGCAAACTCAACACCACTTTTCCTAAGTGATGTGATCGTATCAGCTATTTCCTTTTCTTTGCTATACATCAGATGAAAACCTCCAGCAGCCAAATGGATCGTTTTGGTAATGATTTGAGAAGCTGTGTCAACAATATTTGTGATACCATAATGTCCACACCCTGTTATCACTATAGGTTTTTCACCATCGATGATCAGTGATTGCTCTGGTGTATCTTCTCCTAAAATACCTGTCGAATAGAGATTTCCAAAGAGTCTTTGCGGTTTATCTGTGATGACAATAACTTCTTTTGCCAGTGTATGCAAATTTTCGATCAAATGTTTTGATAAACTTGCAGGTACAAATAGTGTTATATCAGGATTGAGTTCCAAAACAGAATCTAATCCACCGATATGATCCCAATGCGCATGCGAGATAAAAAGATATTTGATCTCTTTTACATCGATATTTAGTGCTTTCATATTTTCAAGCAATGCACGTCCATTGCTTCCCGTATCAAAAAGCAGGTGATATTTTTCAAAGTAAGCACTAAATCCCCAAAGAGATTTTAACTCGGGATAACAGTAGTTATAATTGTCAAATATGATTGTCATCATTTATCCTAAAAGCATTTTGATAGCGATGCCGTACAAAGCAAGTGCCAATATTCTTTTGATCGTTTGTGATGAAACCTTAAAATGTAAGATATAGTTTCCGATCATTCCACCGATATAGGCACCCACTCCAATTATAGCCAAAAGCAGATAGTTAAGCTCAATGTATTAGTTTGGCTTAGTGGCATTGAAGAATACTACTAAAAAAGTTTTTTAACTTTATCCATCAATCCCTCTTTCTTTACCTCACTTACATGTTCCACCTTTTCCATATAGCAATCTTCAGGAAGTTCATTTTCTGGAGTACCATCAACATTAATAACATCCAACTCTGGATGAATAAGTTCTCTAAGCTCTCGTCGCACAACCATCTTAGTTGTCATTAAACTCATAGAACACCCACCACAGGTACCACCAAGTTCTATGTAAATAATGGCATCTTTCACACCCAGTAGGTGGATATTTCCACCATGAGAGCTGACATAAGCACTTACCTTATGGAGGTTGTTTTGTACTGCAGTGTATATCTCTTCATCTGAAAATGGCATCATGTATTATCCTTTATTATGTATATTATAAGTTAGGATGATAGTATAGATTTCCTTAAATAAGATTAAATAAGTCCTATTTAACTTCTCTTGTATATTTTGGGTTGAATATCAACTATCACTTTTGGATAAATCTATCGTCTGATTTTCTACTGCTTACTTCATCCAAACTCGCCTTCATCCAGCCAGATCTTACCTCACCTTCTACTTTGTCAAAGTTCTCGATGTAAGGTTTGATATCCAAGAGAGGTGTACCATCCAGTATATCAACACCTTTGATGGTGACGATATTGCCCTCTACTTTGACAAGCTCTACCACTGAAAGTCCCATGCTGTTTGGATGCATAGGTGTTCTTGTCGAAAAAACACCTCTTGGGGTGTGGGTCATGTCATTAAAAGGGATGACAGAAAGTTTTGGTTCTTTTACTTTGTGAAAATAGTATATTAGATAAACATGAGAAAAGCCATCTAAATCTTTTAAACCCTCTTGGTATTCCTCTTTAAACTCTATGGTTGCATAGACATCTTTTGCACCTTTAGGTTGTACAGGCATATTGACCAAGTCACAAAAAGGTGAACAGATAGTAGCAATTTGTTTTAGTTCAAAAGTCATTATGATGCTGTCACAAATGACTCAATGGCACACTCAACACTCTTTTGAATGTCTTTGCCTTGCAGATCCATAAAATCAGCCTGTACGGAATAGATATTTTTACCATTGTAGGTTATGATGAAACGTAAAAACCCTGCATAGAGTTTGCTTTTTTTTGTTTTTTTCCCAGGGTCTGCTTTGTCATTTTCATAAATATAGTAGTCTATATGCAATTTCCCTTCTGTCTTTGCATCGGCCTGTTTTTTCTTGTCAATTGCATTTTTTACCAGCTGATCAACTTCTTCAATATGAACATACTGAAACATCTGTGTTTGCATGAACTTAGCCTCTTTGATACGAGAAGTGAGTTTATACTCTCCTGCACGGACTGTTTCTTGTGCCTTTTTGAGTAGTTTATCATCATAAACTCTTTCAAAAACTTTACATGTTTTATGGCAGGCAAGACGGGTACTTTTTGCTCCTGTTTTTGTATTTTGTTTATAAATATCATTTCCTACAAAATAGATAAGAGCGATTACGATAATAGTGTAAATATATTTCATTTTAATCCTTAATGTTTTTGATGTTGTCTATCGTGAGACTTAACAATATCTTTAGCATTGGTATCATCAAGTATGATCAGTTCATCAGCTTCATATCTTTTAAGTGCCTCAGGTAATTCAATTCTGTCAGAACCCACATATAATATAGTGATACTTCCTTCTTCTTTGATCATCTGATAAGGTGGTTGGCTCATTTTCTGCATAATAAGCGTCTTTATTCCTTTTTTCAGTAGCCACTGAACAACGCCTGAGCCGCCTTGTGCTTCATTTTTCTCTATCGTTATGTTTCCATCCTCCACAAAAGCAAACCACTTTGCTTTGCCAAATAGTGGTGCTACTGCTGAATTTTCTTTGTTTAGTTTTAACGGTATTGCTATTTTCATTTATCTTCCTTAAATTCATTTTGTTTTGTAATTGAAATTGCTTTGTTATGCAACAAAGCATCAGAAATTTTTTTACGTGCATTTTCAATGAGTCTGGAAAAGGTCGTTCTGGAAATACCCATTTTATCCGCACACTCTTGTTGGTATAAGCCTTCAAAATCACTAAGTCTTAGTGCTTCCATTTCATCTTCGTCAATAATCATTTTTTCAAGCTGATCCCTTTGTATACCACAGGGTTTGAAGCAGACTTGAGTATAGTCTTTCCCAATATTTCGTGTAATTTTTCTTCTTCCAGCTTGCATCATAGACTCCTCTATATTACGAACATATGTTCAAATATAGAAAGAATTATAGCGAACATATGTGCATATGTCAATAGAAGTTATAATTATTATAACATTGAATTATGTTATTGTCTGGTTTCTGTTGTTTAACTATTGTGTCACTACAGGTACGTTCCCTGCCTGTTTGATATGTAGATGTCTTCCATGAATAGTGATGATGTCTCCATCAAGTTCTAACATATTATATTCATTCTCCAGGTCTATAGTCATCTCTTTAACCTCCCCATAAAAGCTACCGAACTTTTTGATGAAACGTGCAGGGGTAAAGATGAAAAATCTTGTTGAACTCAGAAGCATAAGAGGTGTCATGATAAGATGTACGGGCAGTAGAAAGAGTACTGAGAGAATGTATTTGAGTATGCCCTGTTTGAGTAGTCCAAAACGTAGGGTCTCTGAGAGGAAGATATGCTGTAGATCCCCCATATTACCTGCTGAAAAGAGGAAGATTTCATCATTAAGTTTGAAGAGATGGTGTTTTTGGGTTTTAGGGGTTTCACCGTTTGCAAGGGCATCTAAAACTTTCTCTATCTTGGGTGCACGATGTATCTTTGCAACCACGTTGAAAGAACCAGTAGGGTTGAGGATGAAGATAGGCATATGGTCCAAGGCATGTAGTTGTTTAAGTACTCTTCTTATGGTGCCGTCTCCGCCATTGATGATGACATAGGTATAAAGCTCTATATCGTGATGTTCGGGTAGAGAAGAAGCCTCTATAGAGGTGATATCTAGTCCATCATGATGTAGGGTCTTACCAATAGAGAGTATCTTCATCTTCATCCTTAAAGATTTTATTTGCTTAGTGGATAATATCATACACTTATCTTGGTTACATTAGGTATAATTAACGTAATGAAAATAGAAAATGAAGATGCTTTAGATAACTTGGTTATCTGCCACAAATGCCATACTCTCCATAAAGAGATAACGATCCAAGATGGTTCGAAAGCATGTTGTCGTGAATGTGGGACTGTTTTGTATCGGTATGACAGCAGACTTGCAGAGCATGGGTTGGCACTTAGTATCGCAGCACTCATTTTTTTTGCGGTTGCCAATTTTTTCCCATTGGTCAAGATAGAGCTACTTGGACATGAACAGTTTATTACTATCCCTAAAACTTTTATGAGTCTTTTTGATAGTGGCTTTTATATCGTAGGATTGATCTGTTCTTTTCTTATTTTTATTTTCCCTTTGATGATATTTTCCATTTATAGTGTGGTATTTTTACTTTTAAAGCTGAGAATAGGAGAAAAGTTGAGCAAAGAGTTGTTGATACTGCTTTCTCATATCACGCCTTGGAGTATGAGTGACATCTTTCTCATTAGTGTCTTGGTGGCACTGGTGAAACTCATAGGTTATGCACAGATACATATGGGTATTGCTTTTTGGGCATTGATAGCATTTGTGTTGCTTGATCTGTATGTGACTAGAACGATACATGTCTCTGAGATATGGATGTTAAGGAAAAGAGTATTTTTGAAAGAGAATAATGTACAAGAGAAGTCAGAATGATAGAAGTAAATGAAGATGAGTTAATCCGCTGTCCTGTATGTGAAGCAGTGAACATCGATAAGGGTAAAGAGAATGAGTGTCGTCGTTGTGGATCTTCTATTAAGCATAAAAGTTTTCAAACAGAGAAGAGTTGGGCATTTCTTATTACGGCTATC
>SOIK01000097.1 GCA_004377245.1 Sulfurovum sp.
CCAGGTCAGTTGACGCGGAGTATTGGATGGGAACTTTATTAAACTTCAACTTTCTTTCTAAAGGCATTAGATTCTAACTGATGCAAGCATTATGAAAATCTTCTGATTATATAGGTATTTGGTATTATTTATAGGGTTCAATAATTTATGCTAAAATATGCTTAATGAAACAAAAGGTTTTTTTTGAAAATAGCAGATAAGAAAGCACTGAAGTGAGAGTCTATTATTCAAGCTGCTTTACAACTCTTCTCTATAAATGGTTTTCATAAAACGACTATCCTTGATATTTCAAAAAAATTACAAATGAGTGTTGGAAATCTATATAACTATTTTTCATCTAAAGATATATTGGCAAAAGAGATCATTAAGTATACTTCGGAGGTTTTGGGAGATGAGATCTTGCCAAAGGATATAGAGTATTATACTGATGATTATCTCGTAATATTTACTATGCTTTAAAGGCGTAAGCAGCGACAAGCCAAATGTGGACATCCTTGAAGTGAATGTAAACGATATAGATTCAGTCAAGGCAGTCGCTGATCGGATAGAGTTTAGACGTAAAATGAGGGGTTAATATGTGTTTGTCAATTCCAAGTAAAGTAGTAAGAATTTCAGATGATAAAACCATGTGTACCGTTGATACGATGGGTGTACAGCGTGATGCAAACCTTATGATGATGGGTGACGATGATATACAGTTGGGTGACTATGTACTTCTTCACATCGGTTTTGTGATGAATAAGATAGATGAAAAAGAAGCCATAGTTTCCATAGACACTTATAAAGAGATACTTGAAATTATGGATGAGGATGAGAGAAAAAGGGCTATTTTAGAGGATGATGAATGTCCCAATAGGGGTGCTTAATGGCACTAGAACTTAAAAATCTATATGATAATTTTCGTGATGGTGAGACCATTAAAGCCTATGCAAAAATCATCGCTGAAGATGCTAAAAAATTAAAAAATCCTATCAACATCATGGAAGTGTGTGGAGGACATACGCATACCATTATGAAGTTTGGATTGCCACAACTTATGCCTGAGAATGTCAACTTTATTCACGGTCCTGGTTGTCCTGCGTGTATTATGCCAAAAGAGCGAATCGACCATGCCTATGTGTTGGCGATGCAACCTGATGTCATCTTGGTAACACTTGGCGATATGATAAAAGTCCCAGGTAGTAACGGAAGCCTACAAGATGCCAGAGCTAAAGGTGCTGATGTACGCTTTGTTTACTCTCCTATGGAGTGCATTAAAATAGCTGAAGAAAACCCAGATAAAACGGTGATTTTCTTTGCCATAGGTTTTGAGACGACTACGCCTATGACAGCTGTACTTGTAGAACAAGTGATTAAGAAAAAAGTACCCAACATTCTCTTTCACATTAACCATGTTACGGTGCCTGAGGTGATGGTAGAACTCATAGACAGCCGTGATGTTCATGTCGATAGCTATAACAATAGAATAGATGCATTTTTGGGACCTAGCCATGTAAGCGTGATAAGTGGCTCAAAAATATATGATAAATTTCCAAAAGATTATGGTCGTCCTGTGGTGGTCTCTGGGTTTGAACCTGTTGATGCGATGCAGGGTATTAGTATGATAGTAAAACAGTTTGTAGAAGAGCGTTGCGAATTAGAAATCCAATACAAAAGAGTAGTTAACCATGAGGGTAATTTGAATGCTCAAAAACTCATAAATACCTACTTTGAAAAAATGGACCTCTTTAGATGGAGAGGACTTGGAAATGTCCCTGACAGTGGACTCAAACTCAAAGAAGAGTTTGCTTCTATGGACGCAGAAGTTGTCTATAAAGATGTACTTCCTATTGCTGAGATAGAAGACCATAAACTTTGTATTTGTGGTGATATATTGAGAGGTATGGCGAAGCCACCTGAGTGTACTATATTTGGTACTGCTTGTAAGCCTACAACTCCTATTGGGTCTTGTATGGTTAGTAGCGAGGGTGCGTGTGCAGCTTATTATAAATATGGGAACTTGATATGACAAAAACAGTAACTATAGCCCACGGTAACGGTGGAGAAGAGAACAATGAACTCATCAAAAAAGTATTTTATAAACACTTTGAAAATGACATCTTAGCCAAGAGTGAAGATGCCGCAGTCATAGAAGATGGGAAACTTGCATTTACAACAGACAGTTTTACGGTTAGTCCTCTGTTTTTCCCTGGTGGAGACATAGGAAAACTGGCTGTGTGTGGTACCTGTAACGACCTTGCCAATGAGGGGACTTTTGTTCTGGCAGTGGCTAAAGAAGATGAAGCTAAAGCCTTAGATGTATTGCAAAGAACACATACAACTTCAGCCATCATAGGTACGGTAACTGGGCAACATAAAGGTAAAGTAGTGCTCAACTCTTCATGGGGAACAAAGCGATTTTTAGACTTACCTACAGGTGAGTTGTTGCCTCGTATTTGTTAAGAGACTTAGATGAAAATACTTCTGCTTTGCACTGCCTTCAACTCACAAACCCAAGCAGTCTATACAGCATTGGAAGATAGAGGATATGAAGTAGCCGTAGTGTATGCTATCAGTGAAGAGCAGATGTTAAAGGAGACAGAAGATTTCGAGCCTAATCTGATCTTGTGCCCGTTTTTGAAGCGTTATCTACCTGAGAGCATTTATGAAAACTATCCGACTTACATTTTCCATCCTGGACCCATAGGTGACAGAGGGTCCAATGCTTTGGAGTATGCATTAAAAAGTCATACAAAAGAGTGGGGAGTTGTCATACTCAAAGCAAATGAGCTTTATGATGGTGGCGATATCTATGCACAGCAGAACTTCAAAGTACGAGAGACATACAAGGCATCACTTTATCGCCAAGAGATAGTAAGAGCCTCGCTGCAAGCGCTTGAACAGTTTTTTGTTCATTTGAAAAATGATGAGAAAACACCACAACTTTTAAATCCTATACATGAGCCATTTGCACAGGCTAAAAGGTTTATTGACTGGTCAAAAGATGACACTGAAGCCATCATTGACAAGATACACCTTTCTGATAGTTTTCCTGGGGTACTTGATGAGATATTGGGTATACAGTGTTACCTTTTTGGGGTACATAAAGAAGATAAATTTAGAGGGTTGCCCAAAGAGGTACTTGCTAAACGTGATGGGGCTATCTGTTTAGGAACCATAGATGGGGCTGTGTGGATAACTCATCTTAAAGAGGTAGGGAAATTTAAACTCCCTGCAACCTATGTGCTTAAAGAGAAGCTTCAAGGCATCAAAGAAGAGCGTTTACCTTTAGTATTCGATAAGAGTTACAACACCTTTTATGAAGTGAGTGTAGAGAAACGAGACAATGTAGCGTACCTCTGTTTTGGCTTTCATAATGGTGCTATGAGTGCAGAGCAGTGCATTCGCTTGAAGTATGCAGTGGAGTACTTGAAAAATGAGTGTGAAGTGTTGGTATTGATTGGAGGGATGGATTTTTTCTCTAATGGTATTCATCTCAATATACTCGAAGACAGTGCAAAACAAGGTGAAGATGGTTGGGCAAACATCAATGCCATGAATGACTTGGTGCGTTCCATACTCTACGCAGATGAAGTAGTTACCATAGCTTCTTTTGGACGCAATGCAGGAGCAGGTGGTGTTTTTATGGGACTTGCTTGTGACTATGCAGTAGGTAAGGAAGGTGTGGTGCTAAACCCTCACTATAAAACACTGGGACTAAGTGGAAGTGAATACCATACCTATAGCTTACCAAAGCGTGTAGGAGAAGAGATGGCTGAAAGTCTGTTAAATGACTGTCTGCCACTCTCTGTAGAGAAAGCTAAAGCCTTAGGCGTGATAGATGAAGTCTATGCCCATGAGACGTACCATGAAGAGCTACATAACTTTGCTAAAAGTACTTATGATGATGACTTCATCCGGGGAAAACAAGACTACCTAGAGGAGCACAGGGAAGGCATAGAAGCACTCAAAGAGAAAGAGCTTGAAGTGATGCATCCAGAGTTTTGGAGTGAAGAGAGTGATTTTCATACTTTGCGTCAGGAATTTGTTTATAAAGTCTGTCCAAGAGAAACCCCAGAAAGATTGAAAGTAAAACCAACAAAGGAAGAAACCTATGCATGAATACAGTGTAGTACAAGCACTTTTAAACCAGTGTGAAGAGGTAGCAGAGCAAAACAATGCCAAAACGGTCACAAA
>SOIK01000239.1 GCA_004377245.1 Sulfurovum sp.
CCAAGATTAGATAAAATAAGTCCATATAAAAATCAGGACTTATTTTATGACAAGAGCACTTTTAATATCACTTTCACTTTTCACTCTATTATTATCCAACGAACCACAAACCCTTAAAATCATCGATAAACCCATAGACTTCGGTAAAGAGCGTATCGCTATGACGAAAGAGTACATCAAATCTCACTATGGTAAAAAGGTAAAAGATATCACTATCACACCTAAGATCATCTTACTTCACTGGACAGCAGAGATGAGTTTTGACAAGTCATTTAAACGTTTGCAACCTCAAAAACTTCTTTCTGACAGAAAAGATATCGTGAAAGCAAGTGCGTTAAATGTATCTTCTCATTTTATGGTGGCTCGAGATGGGACTATCTACCGTTTGATGCCTGAGAACTGGATGGCTCGTCATGTGATAGGGCTTAACTACTCTAGCATAGGTGTAGAGAACATCGGTGGTAAAGACAACAAAGAGGAAGACCTTACCCCCGCACAACTCAAAGCCAACATTGCACTCGTAAAGTATCTCAAAGCCAAATACCCTAGCATCGAGTATATGATAGGGCATCATGAATATAGAGAGATGGAAAGTACCTCATTATGGCTTGAGAAAGACAAAGGTTACAGAACAGTGAAGAGTGACCCGGGAAAGAAGTTTATGTCTGATATGCGACGTGCTGTGAAAAGCCTAAAACTTAAAATGCCACCTAAAGTGAAGTAATGAACTCGGCTTTCTCTACACTTGACTGGGGTATCTTTGGAGCTTACTTTTTAGTGCTTATTTTGACTTCTGTCATACTAAGTCAGGGTAAGATAAAGTCTACAAGAGATTACTTCGTAGGTGGCAATACTGTACCGATGTTCGCGGTGGCCATCTCTGTACTTGCAACTTCACAGTCTGCGGCGACCTTTCTTGGAGGGCCTGAGTACTCTTACAGTAAAGACCTTACCTTCATAGGGTTTTATCTGTCGGCATTTTTAGCTGTGTTTTTTGTAGCTAAAGTCCTCATCCCTCGTTTTTACGCTATCAATGCCGTGACAGTGTATGAACTGCTTGAAAAACGCTATGGCGAAAATGCTAAGAAGCAAGCTGGAGTGATGTTCCTCATAGGACGGCTTTTTGCCAGTGGAGCAAGGCTTTACATAGGTGCGCTTGCTATCTCGATGATACTCTTTTTAGATATCACACCAACTCATGTTGCCATCTCTATCACTATTTTGATGCTTGGTGCATTAGCCTATGTTTATTTTGGTGGAGTGAAGTCGGTTATCTTCTCAGACATTATCCAAGCTGTCACGTACATAGGAGCAGGATTCGCTGTACTTATCTACCTTTATACAGCACTAGGTGCAGACTTTTCTGCCATCGTCTCTACACTTGAAGCGGACAGTAAACTGAAGCTGCTTGACTGGTCTATGAGTGGTGGGTTTAGTATCTGGGCGTTGTTGGGCGGTTGGTTACTGCTCAACATCGCAGCGTATGGACTCGACCAGGATATGACACAAAGAGCCTTGAGCTGTAAAGATACCAAATCGGCACAACGCTCTTTGATGATGGCTATCTACATCACTATCCCCGTAGCGATACTCTTTTTGTGTATAGGTCTGCTACTCTACCTTTTCTACCGATATCCAGAGCTTTCTGGTGTGAGTGGTGAGGTTGCACAGAGTTTTAAAGGAGAAAAGATCACCATCTTCATGTACTACATTCTGCATGAGATGCCAGAAGGGATGCGAGGACTGGTCACTGTAGGGGCTGTAGCAGCTGCACTTTCGAGTTCCAACTCCGTACTAGGCGCTATGTCATCAGTCGCCATAGAAGACCTCTATAAACCTTGGAGGCTTAAAAGAGCCAATGTGGACGAGATTCATTTCGTCAAAGCAGGACGAGGGGCAGTACTCTTCTTTGCTGTGGCACTCTCGGTCATGGCAATGGTAAGTTACTATTGGCAACGCTATACAGAGCTGCCACTGCTCAGTTTTGCGCTTGGTGTGATGGCATTTGCATACACAGGACTTTTGGGTGTCTATGGCGCTGCTATCTTCACCAAACGAGGAAATGCCACGACAGTACTTGCAGCACTTATCGGTGGATTTATGACGGTACTGTTGCTTCAACCGTACATTTTGGGTGAAATGCTGGGACTTAAGCTAGGGTTTGCATGGCAGATATTTGGCGGAACCTTAGTTGCCTTTAGCATCATGATGCTTGGTGGTGAGCAAGTAGCAGGTAGCAGTGATGAGTGATAAAGAATTATATATCGGCATCATGTCTGGTACGTCACTTGATGGGGTAGATGTTGTACTCTGTGAGATAGATGCTTCTGAGTGTATACTTGTCAGCTCTTTGGAGTATCCTTTATCTTTAGAACTTAAATCAGATATTTTAATGATGATAGAGTGTAAAAGTAGCTTAGAAGACGTAGGGCAGATAGATCATCGTTTGGGTATATTGTTTACCCAAGCCGTAGGGGCTTTACTCATACGTGAGAACATAGATGCAAGCAGCATCAAAGCCATAGGTTCGCACGGACAGACACTTTGGCATGAGCCTACGGGAGCGTATCCTTTTTCCATGCAACTGGGAGACCCTAACATATTGACTGCTAAGACAGGCATCCCCGTAGTAGCAGACTTCAGACGTAAAGATATAGCATTTGGTGGGCAGGGTGCGCCTTTTGCTCCTGCATTTCATGCCTTTTTGTTTGCTGGCGTGAGTGAGCATGTAGCCATCGTAAACATAGGTGGTATGGCAAACATCACGGTCATTGCAAATACTATAACAAATAATAAGCTTGTAGGGTACGACACAGGCTGTGGAAATGTGCTTATGGATATGTGGATAGCCCAGCATCAAGGAGTTTCGTACGACAAAGATGGAGAGTGGGCAAAAACAGGCAGAGTTGACTATGCACTTTTAGACACGATGTTGTCAGATGAGTATTTTGAACAGCCATACCCTAAAAGTACGGGTAGGGAAAAGTTCAATAAAGCTTGGTTACAGGGTCATCTTTCTGGTAAAACCCATAACCCCGAAGATATACAAAGAACGCTTCTTGAACTTACAGCCATCAGCATCACCAACGAAGTACTGAGATTTAACAGAGACATCGTACTGCTTTGCGGTGGTGGATCTAAAAACAGCTTTCTGGCTGAACGTATCAAAGCCCTCATGCCAAATGTAGAAGTAGCCATCGCTACCAATGCAGACATGATAGAAGCGATGACATTTGCGTGGTTGGCATACAAGCGTGTGCATAAAGAGGTGGTAAATCTGAAAGATGTCACTGGAGCAAGTGAAAATGCTGTTTTGGGAGGACTATATGTATAATGTTCTCTATTATATTAATAAAATAAATGTCGTCATGAACACCCTTGAAAGCGAAGCGATTTGAGAATGACGACGCTTTTGGTTACTTTTCTAAAAAGTAATGAGGAAACTTTCTTGCAGTCTGGGCTTCTTATCTACTTTTTTACAAAAGTAGGCAAAAATCGTCACGGCTCTCGAATCGCTTCGCTTTCAAGGGCGTTCGCCGTGACAAGAAAGAGCAATTTAATGGGTAGAGGATAATTGTTATATGTTTAATGAAATACAGACATGGTTAGAAAGCATCGGTTGGGGTGAATGGAGTGTAGAAGTAGCCTCTGCAGATGCAAGTTTTAGAAGCTATTATCGCTTACGAAAGGGGGGTGAGAGTTATGTGCTCATGGACTCCTCTTTACTCTTGGAAAGTCTGCCTCCTTTTGTAGACATGAATGAAAGGCTATTGGGTGTAAATGTACGAGTACCTAGTATCATAGTAAAAAATATGGAATTAGGATATCTTATCCTTGAAGATTTTGGAAGTACACATTATCTAGACATTTTAGATAAGAAAAACTACCAAAAACTTTACACAAAAGCTATAGATGAAATCATCAAAATGCAACAATCAAATACAAGAGATTTACCTGCGTATGATAAAGAGTTTTTACACTTTGAAATGGATTTAATGCAAGAGTGGTACTTAGATAAATATTTACAAATATCAACTACTCAACAAGAACAAAAAATCATAAAAGATACATTAGAATGCATAACTAATATTGTACTCGAACAACCACAAGATGTTTTTGTACATCGTGACTTCCACTCACGAAACATCATGCTTACCCC
>SOIK01000266.1 GCA_004377245.1 Sulfurovum sp.
ACGTCAAATGTCGGGAGAACTGCTTAGTACTTTTTCAAAAGAACTCTCCTCTTATCTCAACTCTGGCATGACGATACTCACCGCTATAAAACTACTTGAAAATCAGCACGAAGGTGAAAAAAAGTATGTCTCTTTTCTCAACTCCATCAAAACTATGATAGACGAAGGAAAATCTCTTTTTCATGCCCTCAACACACAAAAAGTCTATGCCATGCCAGAGTTCTTCATACAGAGTCTAAACATTGCAGGACAAAGCGGAAAGATGGTAGAAGTACTTACCAATATGGGGAACTTCTTCTCTGCACAAAGCAAAGTAAAAAAACAAGTCAAAGGTGCGATGGTTTACCCCGCTGTCATCTTTACAGTTGCCATAGCAATGACCTCTTTCCTCATCGCTTTTGTAGTCCCAAAAATTACTGAAATTTTTGAAGATACCGACCAAGAGCTTCCACCTATCACACAATTTGTACTGAGTATCAGTGATTTTCTAACAGCATATTATATACATCTCATAGTGGGAATACTCCTTTTTGTCGTACTTTTTAAACTGGCTTATGCAAAAATAGACTCATTTCGCAGGCTCATAGATGGTTGGTTACTCAAAGTACCTGTTTTGGGGGCACTTATTCAAAACCATGAACTAGGAAGATTTTCTTATATTCTCTCACTCATGCTCAGCTCAGGTGTTGCTTATGCACAAGCCGTTCAGCTCTCTACCGCATCATTTGGCAACTATAAACTCATAGAGCTTTTTGAGAAAGCCTCTACCAAAGTCCTTGAAGGAAACAAGCTTTCTAATGCCCTTCAACTTGCAAAAGGTGTTAAGCTAAAACGTAACTTTATGCAATCTCTTGCTTTAGGTGAAGAGTCAAGTGAAGTAGCAAATATTTTAGATAATATTTCACATCTCTATGCGGAAGAGAATGAAGACAAACTAAAACTTTTACTGGGACTACTGGAACCATTTATGATGTTGTTTATCGGCGTAGTTGTTGGGGTTATCGTATCTGCGATGTTACTCCCGATCTTTACCATGACTCAAGGGTTATCGTAGTACATATTCACAATAAATATTAACAAGGAAAAAAAATGCTAAAAAAACTGGCACTTACACTACTTCTAACTGCAAACACACTCTATGCCGATACCATAGGAGGAGAGATCTCTCTAGGGATGTATAGTCATGCACCAAGTGGTAGCGCTTCTTATAGTGTACCTTTGATAGGAGTAGGGACTTCTGCTGATCTTGAAGATACTTTGTATTGGAGTGACGCAGAGGATATTATGCTCAAGGCATACCTTGAACACCCTTTTCCTTTCATCCCCAATGCCAAAATCGCTTTTAGTAATTTATCTCATAATGGTCAAGGTGAAGTAACTGACTTTACATGGGGAGGGATCGAAATTCCGCTACAAGGTGATATCGATACCTCTCTCGATCTTAAAATGTATGATCTTACGCTTTATTACGAACTTTTAGATAATTGGGTTGAAGTTGATGCTGGTGTTACACTTAGATACTTTGATGGAAATATTGCAGTTAACACGCTTGCAACATTCTCTTCTTTATCGACAACAGTGACCAGTGAATCTACAAACTTTGATGCATTCATACCTATGCTTTATGGCAAAACAAGATTTAATATCCCAACCACAGATATCAGCCTACAACTAGAAGGCAATGCTATTAGCTATGAGGAGACTACATTCTATGACTACGAACTTAGTGCACGCTATACACTGGCTATGGGTCTTGGACTAGAAGGAGGGTACAAGTCTATTCACTTAGATAGTGAAGATCTCACTGATGGACTGAAAGCAGATATGGATTTTTCAGGCTTCTATGCTTCTGTGGTTTGGGATTTCTAATGGCAAAAAGACGATTTCGAGATGTGAAGCAGGGAAAAGAAAAAAAAGTCATCATAGAAGAGAATTCTCCTGCGAACAAGAGAGACTACGCTTCCACCGGAAGTAAAATTAAAGCTTTTCTTACAGATGCATTTATGCTTGCTATGCCCATCATGTATATTGTCTTCTATCTTATCATGGGTGGACGTGAAGGCTTTGCTGAGCATAAGGCACTGGGATGGCTTTACATCTTAGTACCCCTTGTCATCGTACAAACCATTTTTATGTTTAAAACCGGTCAAACACCGGGTTATCGTGCCTACAAACTGACACTTATAGATGAATCTACTGGAGAAAAACCCTCGCTCTTTATTATACTTTTTAGAAACCTTTGTGCTGTTTTGTCTCTGTTTACTCTCTTTGGTTGGGTGATGATGTTCTTTAGAAAAGACAGTAAAACATTACATGACCTCTTAAGCCATACAGCCGTTATATACAAAAAGTGAAATCATAAAAGATGACAAAAGCCCTACATAGCAAGCCTTCTTTCTTCTCCCCTCTTTTGGGTGCCTACTATTTTTTTTACTTTGCACTTGTAGGTGTTTATGTCATCTTTATGCCAAAAGTTTTACTTGAGTTAGGGTACTCTACTGTTGAGGTCGGTATCGTTTATGCCGCAGCACCCTTTATGCGTTTTTTACTCCCTTTTATTTTTCGTCACTACCTGGCCCTTACGATTAAAGTCTATCTGCTCTCTTTACTGTTTACCTTTGTAGGGACACTCCTCTTTTTAGCTACGGTTGAGAGTTTCTGGGTCTATCTTCTTGCCAATCTTCTTTTTGGTGCAGCTATGGGTATCTCTCTGCCCTATATAGAGACTATCGCTCTTACCTCTTTATCTAAAAGTCATTATGGGAAAGTGCGTCTTTGGGGTTCTTTGGGGTTTATGGGGATCGCTCTTTGGTTAGGAAGAGTCCTTGAATCACCCTACCAGGCACTCTACTATCTAAGTGCTATGGCATTTTTAATCTTTATATTCGGTGCTCTTCTAACAAAGTATGATACCATTTCACATAAATCAGCACAAGATGATGCCAGCTTTTCTCTCACAAAGTATTGGGCATTTTGGGTCTCTATCTTTTTAATGCAAGTAGGGTTTGGAGGATTTTATAACTTCTTTACCATTTATGAAACATCCCATGGGATCTCTCTTGAAATGATAAGTTGGATGTGGAGTTTTGGTGTCATTTGTGAAATAGTCATGCTCTACTTTCAGGGACCTCTCCTGCAAAGAAATCTGCTGAACATCTTACAGTTTGCTACACTTGTAACTGCCTTGCGTTGGATGATACTCTACCTTTTCCCAGACTCTGTGACACTCACCTTTGCATCCCAGTCTCTCCATGCCATCAGTTTTGCCCTTTACCATACGGCAGCCATCACCTATGTTTTTTCACTCTATGCACAGAAAAAACTTGCCCAACAGTTCTTCTTAGGTATCGCTTTTGGACTGGGTGGTTCGGTGGGTGCTGTACTCTCTGGACAAATTTATGGAGAAAAAATGTTTTTGGTAGAAGCTATTATCACTTTTATGGCATTTGTGGTATTGTGGGTGCATCAAAAACGTAAAGAGGCGATAGTATGAAATATAATATGACAGCCATCATCTTTGCAGGGGGAAAAAGCTCTCGCATGGGTAAAGACAAGGCACTGCTTCCTTTTGCTGACTGTAATACGCTAAGTGAATTTCAGTACAACAAACTAAGTTCCCTCTTTGATAAAGTCTATATCTCTTCCAAAGAGGATAAATTTGATTTTGACGCTACCGTCATTACAGACCGATATGAAGAAAATTCACCTTTGGTAGGTATCATCTCCATCTTTGAAGCACTGGAAGTAGATGAGGTTTTTATACTCAGCGTAGATGCTCCCTTTGTAAATAAAGAGGTGATAGAAAAACTGTTGAACTATGGGGAGGAGTTTGATGCCATCATTGCTAAAAGTACTAGTGGAACACAACCACTTTGTGGTGTATATAGACGTTCCATATTGCCCTTGGCACAAAAGCATTTAACCGAAGGAAATCATAGACTAAATGATTTACTGGGGGAGGCACACACTCAATTTGTTACTTTTGAGGATGATGCACCTTTTATAAATTTAAACCACCCTCATGAGTATGAACAGGCGATGAAGAATCTTATTTTGCCTTAAAGCTCATTTTCTTTTCGTTGTCAAGCATTTGCATCATTAGCTTTTTTGAGAAAAAGAGGAATTTTTCAAACAATG
>SOIK01000152.1 GCA_004377245.1 Sulfurovum sp.
TCGCATACCCTGAACTTGGACCAGAAGCTGTTCGTAAGATCACGGTTAAAGATTTTCCTGTAACGGTTATCAACGATACACATGGAAATGACCTTTACCAAATGGGTAGAGAACAGTACGAGGTCAAGGACTAACAACTTGTAGGGTGGGCATTCCTGCCCACGCATTCCTGCCCACCACAAACTTGTTTTGAATCTCTTTGGTGGGCAGTGCCAAAGGCATACACTTCGATAAATGCCCACCCTACAAATATCACTACTTCTTTTTTTCTTAATCTCTGTATCAAACCAAATTTCATCATTAATCAAAATAGTGTATTATAAGTGATCTTGATACATTAAAGGATCAATCATGAATTATAGAATAGAAAAAGATACCATGGGAGAGATGAAAGTCCCTGCCGATAAATACTGGGCGGCACAGACACAAAGATCGATCCATAATTTTGAAATTGGTAATGAAAAAATGCCTTTAGAGGTAATCTATGGCTTTGCTAATCTGAAAAAAGCTTGTGCTTTAGTGAACCAGGAATTAGGTCGCCTTGATGATGAAAAAACATCTGCCATCTCTCAGGCATGTGAGAGTATCTTGGCAGGAGAACTGGATGATAACTTTCCTCTAGTCGTATGGCAAACAGGTTCAGGAACGCAGTCAAATATGAATGTGAACGAAGTGGTGGCAAATAAAGCAACTGAGATCCTTGGCGGAGACTTCACCAAAGACAAACTTGTTCACCCAAATGACGATGTAAACAAAGGTCAAAGTTCTAATGACACTTATCCAACAGGTATGCGTATCGCTGAAGTGGTTGCTGTGACTGATAACCTTATCCCTGCACTTGAACAACTAAAAGCGACATTGGACAGTAAAGCAAAAGCATTTGCTGACATCGTAAAGATCGGTAGAACACACCTCCAAGATGCAACACCATTGACACTCGGTCAAGAGATTAGTGGTTATGTAGCGATGTTGGAGACGAATCTTAAGCAGATCAATGATGCGTTGGTTTATTGTAGAGAACTTGCTATTGGTGGTACAGCTGTGGGTACTGGTCTGAACTCTCATCCAGAATTTTCACAAAGAGTATCTGTACAACTCAATCGCTTTATGGCTAAAAATTATGGGTTTGTTTCTCAACCAAACAAATTTCATGCACTGACAGGACATGATGCTGAAGTAGTACTCAGTGGGGCACTCAAAGCACTTGCAGCAAACTTGATGAAGATCGCTAACGATGTAAGATGGTTATCCTCCGGACCTAGATGTGGGATAGGTGAAATATCTATCCCTGCAAATGAACCAGGTTCATCTATTATGCCAGGGAAAGTCAACCCTACACAAGCTGAAGCGATGACTATGGTAGTCGTGCAAGTGATGGGTAATGATGCAACAATAGGTATCGCTGCGTCTCAAGGTAACTTTGAACTGAATGTATTTAAGCCAGTGATCGCATATAACATTTTACAGTCAACGAAGCTTTTAGCAGATGCAATGAGAAGTTTTGATACAAATTGTGCAGTGGGTATCGAACCGATCCGTGATAACATCGAGAAATTCCTCAATGACTCGTTGATGTTGGTAACAGCACTTAACCCTCATATCGGGTATGAAAATGCAGCTAAGATCGCTAAAACAGCACATGCTAACGGTACAACACTTAAAGAAGAGTCTATCGCTCTTGGATTTCTTACTTCTGAAGAGTTTGACAAATATGTTAAACCAGAGGACATGATCGCTCCAAAGGCATAAAACTGCAAGGGTGTCTCTTATAGGCACCCAAATATATACTACTCTTTCATTTCAGTGGCAATCACAAGCCAAAATTAATTACTAATTCAAAAACCTTTTAACTATATATGTGCTACTTCTTCCAATTTATTTACGTATTTCAGACACTTTCGGTATTCAAAAAATGTTCCAATAGTAAACAATAATAAGAAATTTATATCATTATCATAATAAAAATTGATTTTAAATTCCATAATCTGCTATCATCACTTATAATGCTTTTTTATAATTTTTATAAACAGTATTAAATGATAATGCAAAGAGGTGAACATGGATAGTACAGATACAGTTTCAACTGATGTATTGATAGTTGGTGGTGGACCTTCGGGTCTGGCTGCAGCGATTCATTTGGCTGATAGCTTAAAAAAGAGAGGTATTGACGATAAGCGGATCATGCTTATCGAAAAAGGTAACGCTATTGGGAGTCATAATCTCTCAGGTGCAGTGATCGACCCGAAGATATTTAAAACATTTCTTCCGGATGTGGATATAAGTGAGATACCTTTGGATTCAGAGGTAACTGTAGATAAAACGATGTTTTTGACAGAGACGAGTGATAATGCTCTTCCTTTTCATCCTCCTTATATGAATAATATCGGGAACTATTCGGCTTCTATCTCTAAGCTTTGTAAATATTTAGCCCAGATCGCTGAAGATAAGGGTGTAGAGATATATAGCGGATTTGCCGTAGAAGATGTGATCTATAAAGATGGGAAAGTTTCTGGTGTCAAAACCAAAGATACAGGTGTTGACCATCATGGCAAAAATCTTAAAAATTTCCAAGAGGGAACAACGGTTGAAGCAGCTATTACTATTTTAGCAGAGGGGACAAGAGGCAGTGTAGCCAAAAAAGTAATAGATGCACTCGATTTGGATACAGGCTGTAACGAGCAGATATACTCTCTTGGTGTTAAAGAGCTTTGGAGTGTGCCTGAGGGGAATATTGAGGCAGGAACTGTCTATCATACTATGGGGTATCCGCTTCAGTCAGGCTCTGAGTTTGGCGGTGGATTTATCTATGGTCTGGAAGACAACAAAGTAGCACTGGGACTTGTTGTCGGTCTTGACTATAAAGACCCAAGTTTTGATGTACATGCAGCGATGCAGGTCTGGAAGCAACATCCGTTTGTCTCTAAGATCTTAGAGGGTGGTACTATCCAGGAGTTTGGTGCCAAAACACTCCCGGAGGGTGGATACTATGCAATGCCGAAATTTTATGATGATAATCTTATGATCGTAGGCGACAGTGCTGGATTCTTGACAACAGCAAGACTCAAAGGTATCCACTTAGCCATAGAGTCAGGCATGATGGCAGCCAAAGCAGCAGCAAAAGCCTTGGTGAGTGGTGATACTTCTAAAGCATCACTCTCATACTATAATGAACTTTTTGAGCAGAGTAATGCCTATGAAGAGATGTATAGAGCTAGAAACTTTAGACAAGCATTTGATAAAGGCATGTTGCTGGGCGGACTGCAGTTTGCAACACAGCTGATAACAGGAGGGGCAGGGGTTCTTGGAAGGCTCAGAACCGAAAAAGACAGCGAAGTATTGATGTCACTCAATGCATTTACCGGTGTGCCGTTTGCTCAAAGATTTGAAGGCAAGCTGGAGTTTGATAAGAAATTTACCTTTGATAAGGTAACGGATGTCTTCTATTCTAAAGCGAATCATGAAGAGGAACAGCTTTGTCACTTAGTGCTGAATAATCCAGAGAACTATAACAAAGTAAATATAGAACAATATGGTTGCCCAGAGGCCTCTTTCTGTCCAGCAGAAGTCTATGAGCTTCATACGGACAAAGAGGGACACAAAGAGCTTAGAATCCATGCTGAAAATTGTGTTCACTGTAAAACCTGTGATATTAAATCTCCAGCTGCTGGAATTACCTGGGTTGTACCGTATGGTGGTGATGGTCCAGATTATGAGTATATGTAAGAGAAAGGAGAATTTAATAGATGACAATAATTAGTTTAATGAAACAGGTACCTCTTCCGTCTGAGATGAGAATGGGGGAAGATGGGTTGATGGATAGAACAAAAGCAAAGTCGATTATCAATATTGATTGTGGCTATGCACTAGAAGCGGGGATTCAGATCAAAAATGAGAATCCTGATGCAAAATTGATAGTCTGCTCGATGGGACCTCCATCGTTTGAGGAGTCACTCAAAAAAGCACTCTCCATGGGATACGATGAAGCCTATCTTTTGAGCGACAGAAGATTAGGAGGGTCTGATACCTATGCTACAGGATTGGCTATCTCTACCATGCTTAAGCATTTGGGTTTTGGAAAAGGTCTGGATGAGGATTTCCTTATCGTGGCAGGTCGTCAAACCTCTGATGGTGATACCGCACACGTTCCATCACAAGTGGCTGAAAACATGGGTATACCACAAGCGACTTTTATAGAGACGGCAGATTTGGTGGATGGAAATATTGAAGCCAAAAGGATTATTGAGGGTGGATATCAGATGATGAAACTCCCTCTTCCTTGTGCATTGTCGTTTACGCCAACAGGTATCGATCCGAGACGACCATCCCTTAGTGGTGCCATCAAAGCCAGAAACAGTGAGATCACGGTATTTAGTATTGATGATATAAATCTAAGTGATGAGAAGATCGGTTTGAGCGGGTCACCTACCATTGTTGCCAAGGTAGCCAACATCAAAAGTGAAAGAGCACCGGTCAAGATGAGTGAAGGACACAGTGAGACAGAGCTGGTAAATTCTCTTATGGAAAATATCAAATCTGGTAAAAACACACTTGAGGTCAAAGAGAAAAAAGAGAAAAAAGAGAAAAAGAGACCAGAAGGCTTTGAAGAAATAGACTTTAGAGATGGTGCCAGCGGCATCTTGACATGGGCAGAGGTTGTCAATGGGAAAATCTCACGGCCATCGTTAGAGTTACTTACGCCTGCTAGAGATTTGGCAAATCAACTTGAAGAAGATACACAAGTAACAACACTTCTTATTGGGAAGGATATTCAAGACTTAGCCAAAGAGTTGGTAGCTCACGGCAGTGATGAAGTGATCGTGGTTGACGATGAGAGACTCGAAGAGTATCGTATCTTGCCATTCTCAGAGATCTTTGCACAGGTGATTAAAGAGAGAAACCCTGAGATCGCACTTTTTGCTGCAACCACAGCAGGACGAGAGTTGGCACCTAGGATCGGTGTCAAGACAGATAGTGGGGTAACAGCAGACTGTACTGCACTAGAGATCGGTGAGCATATCAATAGAAAAGAGAAAAAGATCTTTGCTCCTATACTCGAATCAAGAAGACCGACCTATGGCGAGAGTAAACTTGCTACTATTTTAGGATTTGTCTGCCCTCAAATCTCAACGGCAAGAGCAGGAACATTTGAAGTTCCAACACCTGATGAGAATAGAGAAGGTATCATTACAAACTTTGAACCAAAATTGAAGAAAAAAGAGTTTGTATCTGAAATCATTGAAACTGTCAGAGGTGAAGGTGGGCTACAGAGTCTCTTTGATGCTGATATTATTGTGGCAGGTGGTAGAGGAGCAACATCTGATGACCTGAAGCTTGTTCAAGAGTTAGCTGCTGCACTGAGTGAGCAGGGGGTAAAAGCTGAATGGGCTTGCAGTAGACCGGTGGTTGATGATGGTACAGCAGAGTATGCAAGACAGATAGGACAGACAGGTAAAACCGTGAGACCAAAAGTCTATGTGGCGATTGGTGTAAGTGGTGCGGTGCAACATATTGCCGGCATGAAAGAATCTGAGACAATCGTTGCCATTGATCATAATGCAAAAGAGACCATTTTTTCTAATGCTGATTTTGGAATTGTAGGTGAGTATCAAGATATTTTACCAGAGTTGATTGAAAAAGTGAAATCTGGATTTACATTTGGTCTTGAAGTAAAAAAATAGGAGAATAGATATGGTAGGTAGAAAAGTAGGAATAGTAGGAGCAGGATTTGTTGGAGCAACTGCTGCGTATAGTTTAACGATGGTAGGTACTTGTCATGAGGTAGTATTGTATGATATTGCACCTGATGTTGCAAAAGGTAAAGCGATTGATATTGGCCAATCAACCAATTACTCCCCTAAAGGTACTATTGTTACAGCAGCAGAGGACGCAAGTGGTTTGAAGGATTGTGATATTGTTGTCATTACCGCTGGTGTTCCGCGAAGAAGTGAGATGACAAGGGCAGACCTGCTTATGATAAATGCAAAGATCATGAAAGATGTTGTAGGAAATATTCAAAAATACTCACCAAATGCGATTATTCTTTGTGTCTCCAATCCTCTCGATGTAATGACTTACGTGGTACACAAGATGACAGGTTGGGACAGAAATAGGATTGTAGGAATGGCAGGTGCTTTGGATGGTGCAAGAATGTCATACCAGATCCATCAAAAAGTAGGCTATGGTTCTGGACAGACTAGAGCGATGGTACTAGGTGATCATGGTCAAAATATGATTCCCTGTCCAGAGATCTCTGCTGTAGGTGGCGTACCTTTAGAGCAGGTTATCTCCAAAAAAGATATGGAGGATATTATCGCACGGACTAAAGAGGGAGGCTCTGAGATCGTAAAGTATCTTGGTACTTCTGCCTACTATGCACCTGGACGCGCTGTATCTGTAATGGTAGAGGCAATTTTGGATGATAGTAGGATTGTGATGCCATCTTCAGTTCTTCTAGACGGAGAGTATGGATACAAAGATGTGACAGTAGGGGTTCCTGTTGTGCTTGGAGCCAATGGTGTTGAGAAGATTATTGAGCTTGATCTTAATGAGGAGACAAAAGCCAAATTCAAAGCCTCTGTTGATTCGATACAAGAGGGTATTGATATATTGAATGAAAATAATTTTTTTGATTAGATAAGAGAGTTTTATTGTGATAGTAAGAGTCAAAGATTCTTACTTCTCCAGCTCTCTGTTATGATTTGGACTCTATCAAAGGGTCGTCTTGGGGATGCAAAACCCTTTGTATACCATGAACTTTACTGTAACTGTGTAAAAATTTACCACATCACTTAAATTAGTATTTTTGATAATACTATTAACCGAATATTATCTGTAATAGGCGTATAATAAAGGAACTTATTGTAAAAAAAGGAGTCTACGTGAATATTCATGAGTATCAAGCGAAACAAATATTCCAAAAATATGGTGTTCCAACACCTAAAGGTATTATGGTTGAAAGTGTAAAAGATGCAGTTATTGCTGCACAAGAATTAGGTGGCCCTATTTGGGTTGTTAAAGCTCAAATTCACGCAGGTGGTCGTGGTCTTGGTGGTGGTGTTAAACTTGCTAAGACTCTTGACGAAGTAGAAGAGTTAGCTAACGAAATTCTTGGTATGACATTGGTGACACATCAAACAGGTCCAGAAGGTAAGTTAGTACAAAAACTTTATATCGAAGATGGTGCGGACATTAAAGAAGAGTTATACCTTTCTGTTGTTCTTGATAGAACATTAGAAATGCCTCTAATTATGGCATCTACTGAGGGTGGTATGAACATTGAAGATGTTGCTGAAAACACTCCAGAAAAGATCATTACTGTTCCTGTTGATCCAGCTATTGGTTTCCAAGGCTTTCACGGTCGTCAATTGGCTTTTGGTCTAGGTATTACTGATAAAGCTGAGCAGAAAAACATTATTACATTTGCACAAAAACTTTTCAAGCTCTATATGGAACTAGATGCAGAGATGATCGAGATCAATCCTCTTGTTAAAACAGGTAAGGGCGAGTTTATCGCACTTGATGGAAAAATGGGCTTTGATAACTCTGCTCTTGGACGTCAACCAGAGATCGCTGCTATGAGAGATCTGACAGAAGAAGATCCAGATGAAGTAGAAGCAGCTCACTACGGTCTCTCTTATGTAGCTCTTGATGGTGAGATTGGTTGTATGGTAAATGGTGCTGGTCTTGCGATGGGTACGATGGATACAATTAACCACATGGGTGGAACACCTGCAAACTTCCTTGACGTTGGTGGTTCAGCTAATGCTGAAACAGTAGCTAAAGGTTTTGAGATCATTCTTAAAAACCCAAAAGTTAAGGCAATCTTCGTAAATATCTTTGGTGGAATCGTTCGTTGTGATCGTATCGCCAATGGTATTCTTGAAGCAACTAAGATCACTGATGTTAACGTACCTGTTATCGTCCGTCTTGATGGAACAAATGCTCCAGAAGCGGCAGAGATTCTTAAAAATGCAAACATTGAAAATATTATCGTTGCATCTGATTTAGGCGATGGTGCGGCTAAAGCGGTTGCAGCAGCGAAGGGAGAATAATTAATGTCAATTTTAGTAAATAAAGATACAAAAGTAATCGTTCAAGGATTTACAGGTAAAGAGGGAACTTTCCACGCAGAACAGTGTATTGATTATGGTACAAATATCGTGGGTGGTGTAACACCAAATAAAGGTGGTCAAACACATTTAGGTCAACCAGTATTTAATACAGTTTCAGAAGCAGTAGCTACTACAGGAGCAACTGTATCTATGATCTTCGTTCCACCTGCATTTGTGGGTGACGCAGTGATGGAAGCAGCAGAAGCTGGTATTGAACTTGCAGTGATCATTACTGAAGGTGCACCGGTTAAAGATATGCAAGCAGCAAAAGCACATGCAAACAAGCATGGTATGATGACTATTGGACCAAACTGTCCTGGTGTTATCACAGCGGAAGAGTGTAAAATCGGAATCATGCCAGGCATGATCTTCAAAAAAGGTAATGTCGGGCTTATCTCTAAGTCCGGAACATTGACTTACGAAGGTGCAAACCAAGTATGTAACGAAGGTTATGGTATTACAACGGCTGTTGGTATTGGTGGAGACCCGATCATCGGACTTTCATATAATCAAATATTACCAATGTTTGAAGCAGATCCGGATACTGAAGCAATTGTGATGATCGGTGAGATCGGTGGAGATCTTGAGATTCAAGCTGCTAAGCTTATAAAAGAGCAGATCACTAAACCGGTTGTAGCATTTATTGCTGGTCAAACTGCACCTAAAGGTAAAACGATGGGTCACGCAGGTGCTATCGTATCTGGTTCAGCAGGAACAGCTAAAGAGAAGATGGAAGCATTGGAAGCAGCTGGTGTAAAAGTTGTTGTTTCTCCTGCTGAGATCGGTAAAGCTATTAAAGAAGTTTTATCTAGATGAGAACCGTTAAATAAACGACAATAGTTTGTCGTTTATAGGTTTGGAACCAGAGTAGTGGAGCGATAGCGACCCACGAAGGCAATAACCATCAAATTCTTCGTGGGCAGTGCCAAAGGCATACATTTTAATAAATGCCCACGCTACATACTCTTTGCATACTTCTTCAATATCATAACTAATAAAAAATCTTAAAGGTAACAAAATGACACAAACGTTTAAAGTAATCAATGTCAAATGTGGCGGTTGTGCATCTACTTTGAAAGAAAAACTCTTTGAAAAGTTCGGTGAAGTAGAGGTAAATCTTGAAAAAGAACCTCGTGAGATTACCTTAACCATTAAAGAAGATGAGATAGCTTCATTGGGAGAGGCACTTAAGAAATTAGGCTATCCTTTCGTTACAGAAAAGATGGGATTTGTAGATAGTACCTCTGCAAAAGCAAAAAGTTTTGTATCTTGTGCAATAGGTAAAATGAATACATAAATAGAACTATTTTTGTTGCTTCAAAAGGTAACAACCTCTCTTATAGTACCAATAATTCCACCTTATTCATATCATCCTTACAAAAACTAAGTTATCCTCGTTTTAGTGAATAGGGCATTGCCCTATAAATCTCACTTAATTTTAACAAATAAAAAGGGGAAAATATGGCAGCAATGGTAGCTCCTGAGAATACTCCAGTATGGGTAGATACAGCTAGATGTAAAGCATGCGATATTTGTGTGGACGCTTGTCCCGCAGGTGTACTTTCAATGCAAGCAGAACCAACTTCAACTTTGGGTGCAATGATCAGCGTGATCGCACCAGAAGCATGTATTGGATGTAATGAGTGCGAACTCGCATGTCCAGACTTTGCGATTTATGTGGCAGAGAAAAAAGAGTTTAAATTTGCAAAACTCACAGATGCTTCTAAAGCAAGACAAGAAGCAATTTCAAGTAACGGGTATAGAATCCCTACAGATTATAAGGAGAACTAATGGCAACTAGAGAAGTAATATCTACTGGTAATGAACTAGCAGCGATTGCAGCAGTTGACGCAGGATGTGAGTTTTTTGGTGGATACCCACTAACTCCATCAAGTGAAGTAATGCACGTAATATCTGACCTTTTACCAAAGGTTGGTGGTGTAGCAATCCAAATGGAAGATGAGATCGCAGGTATTTGTGCTGTTATCGGTGCTTCCATGAGTGGTAAAAGAGCATTAACTGCGACTTCAGGTCCTGGTATTTCACTTAAAGCTGAAAACTTAGGTTTGGCACAAATGGCAGAAGTGCCTTTGGTATGTGTAAACGTAATGAGAGGTGGTCCGTCAACTGGTCTTCCGACTCGTGTATCTCAAGGGGATGTTGCTCAAGCGAAAAACCCATCACACGGTGACTACAAATCAATTACTTTATGTGCAGGTAACTTGGCAGAGTGTTATACTGAAACTGTAAGAGCATTTAACCTTGCAGATAGATTTATGCAACCTGTATTTGTACTTTTGGATGAGACTTTAGGTCACATGCATGGTAAAGCTGATATCCCTACAGCTGAAGAGGTAAAAGCAGGAATCGTACCAAGAAAAAGATTTGATGGTCCAGCTGAAGAGTATTTCCCTTATGGTGTAGCACAAGATGAGCCAGCAGTACTTAACCCAATGTTTGAAGGTTATAGATACCACTTTACAGGTCTTCACCATGACAAAAATGGTTTCCCAACAGAAGAGATCAATACATGTAAAGCATTGATCGAGAGACTGTTTAATAAAGTTGAAGCACATGAAGATGAGCTTGAGTCTTATGAAGAGTTCATGATGGACGATGCTGAAGTAATGATCGTAGCTTATGGTTCTGTATCATTGTCTGCAAAAGAGGCTATCAGACACCTTAGAGAAGATGGTATTAAAGCGGGTCTGTTCAGACCAATCACTTTATGGCCAAGCCCAGAACAAGCTATCAGAAAATGGACAAATAAAATTGATAAAGTTTTATGTGTTGAACTTAATATTGGTCAGTATCATGATGAGATTCAAAGAGCTTCCGGTAGACTTGATATCGCAGAACTATTTAAAGTAAATGGTAGACCGATTTCTCCATATGAGATTGTTAATAAAGTAAAGGAGCTATAAGATGGCATTTAATTATGATCAATATTTAAGACTTGAAAAGATGCCAACACTATGGTGTTGGGGTTGTGGTGATGGTGTTATACTCAAAGCATTCATCAGGGCTGTAGATAAACTTGGTATCAAGAAAGATGATATGTGTGTGGTTTCTGGTATCGGTTGTTCAGGAAGATTCTCTTCATATGTGGATTTCAATACAGTACATACAACACACGGTAGAACCATAGCGTATGCAACGGGTATTAAGTTGGCAAACCCAGATAAACATGTAGTATGTGTTGCTGGTGATGGAGATTCATTGGCTATTGGTGGTAACCATACGATCCATGGTTGTAGAAGAAATATCGATATTACATTTATTATCATCAACAACTTTATCTATGGTTTGACTAACTCTCAAACTTCACCAACTACACCAAAAGGTATGTGGACAGTAACTCAAAAAGTAGGTAATATTGACCCTACTTTTGATACTTGTGACCTTATGATCGCTGCTGGTGCATCATTTGTTGCTAGAGAGAATGTAACAGCGCCTAAAAAACTTGAAAAACTTTTCGTTCAAGCACTTGAGCATAAAGGCTTTGCAGTAGTTGAAGCACTCTCTAACTGTCACATTAACCTTGGTAGAAAGAACAAAATGGTTTCTGCTATGGAAAACCTTGACTGGATCGACAGTATCACTGTTTCTAAAAAGAAATATGATACATTAAGCCCGGAAGAGCAACTCAACTTGCTTCCAACAGGTATCTTAAAACAAGATACTGAAGCTGATGAGTATTGTGATATGTATGCAGAAATCCAAAAAGTACATCAAGGTGAGAGATCAAAAATCACTCAAGATGACTTTGAGAAAAAAATATAAGGAGAAACATCATGTCTAAAACATTAATGAGATTTACGGGTGTTGGTGGTCAAGGTGTTCTTCTTGCTGGTGAGATCTTTGCAGCTGCAAAGATCAAAACTGGTGGTTACGGACTAAAAACAGCAACTTATACATCACAGGTACGTGGTGGACCAACGGTTGTTGATATTCAATTGGATGATGAAGAGATTTATTACCCATATGCAAATGATGGTGAGATCAACTTCATGCTTTCAGTTGCAAATGTAAGTTTCCAATCATTTAAAGATGGTGTTAAACCAGGAGGAACAATTGTAATTGAGCCTAACTTGGTACAAGCATCTGAAGAAGATAGAAAAAAATGGAATATCGTTGAGATTCCTATCATTACTATTGCAAAAGAAGAAGTAGGAAACGTAATTACTCAATCTGTAGTTGCACTTGCTATCGCAAATACGTATATGAATGCTATTGATAAACAAGTACTTATTGATACTATGTTGAGTAAAGTACCTGCGAAAGTGCATGAAATCAACCTAACAGCATATGATTTAGGTGAAAAATACGCAAAAGAATCAATGAAGTAATCTTTCTTCTTGCTTCACTGCATCTTTGAGGGAGTTCGTTCAGTCATGTCTGGCACTAAATGCCGATACCCCTGTCGCTAAAGCGTAAGTGGGGTACACTGACGTACACTCCTTCAGCACAACCCACAAATCTACAACAAATCAAAAAGAAATTTTTACTTCATAACATTAATGTTCTGTAAAAAATATCAAAATACTGACTAAAACTATTGACAACAATAATCAACTATGTCAAACTACCCACTACCCACTACCCACTACCCACTACCCACTTAACACTAATTTATGCTATAATTCGCTCAGGTGCAATAGGTAGTTGCTGGTAGCGTAAGCTACGAGAGGAAAGTCCGGGCTACAGGTGAGACAGGACTCCATCTAACGGATGGCCAGAGTAATCTGAGGGCAAGTGCAACAGAGAGTAGACCGCCAAGCCTTTGGCTTGGTAAGGGTGAAAGGGTGGGGTAAGAGCCCACCAGTGCTTGTGGTAACATAGGCAGCTAGGTAAACCCTGTCCGTAGCAAGAAGTATATGGTATGAGTCTCACAAGCCATTAAATTGGCACTCATACTTCGCTTGAGCGTATTGGCAACAATACGCCTAGATAAATAACTACCCACGACAAAACCCGGCTTATCGTTGCACCTGATTTAGTGTTAAATGCTAAGCGT
>SOIK01000197.1 GCA_004377245.1 Sulfurovum sp.
AACATTTGAACCATTATTATGAAGAGCTAAAAGAACAATACTCCTAAGCTCTTAATCTTTTAGCAAATTCAAGTGCTTGTGAAGTCGGGTTTTCCCCACCAATAATACGGGCTATTTCTTGTACTCTACCCTCATCATTCAGTATTTCAACCTTACTTAACATTCCCTCTTTGGTCACTACAATATGCTGATCAGCCTGAGCAGAGAGATGTGGTTGATGTGAGATGGCAAATATCTGATAAACGCTTGAGAGTTTGGCTATCATCGTAGCAATAGCGATAGATTCATCACCACTTACATTGGCATCTATCTCATCAAGTATAACTACACCTTGACTTTGACTTTTGTCATGTATAGTTGCAGCCATCAGTGCCAAACGAACACGGTTGAATTCACCACCACTGAGTGTAGCAGTTTTTGAGCTACCCAGCATTACTTCTACTTTATCTATACCTCTCTCATTTAACGCTATATTTTCAAAGGTAAAAGTAAGTGCTGGAAGCTTTAGTGTTTCAAGATAAGAGTGAAGTACACTTTCTAAACTTAAAGCCTCTTTTTTTCGTGTTTGGGACAATCTATTTGCGATAATACTTAACTCAGAGAATTCTAAAGCCAAAAAGGACTCTAACATACTTTTATCTTGCTCTATATTCTGATAGCCTGAAAGTTCTTGTTTTTTGACTTCTTTATATGCTAAAGCCTCTTCTATAGAACCATAACGATTTTTAAGTGTAGTCAAGTCACTTAGTCGGTCCAATACCTCTTCTACATTCACCTCTTCTAGCTCATCAGCCAGTGTTTCAGTATCTTCAAAGTCTGCTCTTAGCTGATTCATCATCTCAGAAAAAGCCGAAGTATCTTTATCTAAAAGACGATACACTTCTTCCACACTTCCTTCACAAGCAAATATCTCAGAGGCAGAGTGCATCGCATCTTTTATTTTATCTATACGCGAAAGCTGCTGCTTTACCTTAAGTAGTTCCCCTTCTTCATTAAGTTGAGGATTGATGCGTTCTATTTTCTCTACTTCATAGGTAGCAAACTCTATGAGTTCTGCTAATTTAACTTCATCTTCTTTTATCTTTGCAAGCTCTGTTGCTTTAGTTTTATAATTTGCATAACGTTTTTTATACTCTTTAAGAGATTTTTTGTATATCTTGTCTTTAGCTACTAAACTACTATCTATCATCTCTAGGAGTGATTCTGAGTCAAAACCTCCTTTGTCACGCACACTTAAGTATTTTACATAAGAAGAGAAGAGTTCAGCCAGTGCTTTCTTAGAAATATTTTGCCCATCTATAAAGTAACGAAGTTTCTCTTTTTTGAGTGTTTTGATGGTCAAATCATCTTCAAGCTCATAGGCATCACTCTGTAGCTGAACAGGTTTGGCCAAATTTACTTCACATAAAGATGCTGCCCCTTGCGTAGTGTGACCAAAACTAGAGAGTATGGCAGACATAAGCACAGATTTCCCTGCACCACTTGGTCCGGTAAGTACCACCAGGCCTTTATCAAACTCCAACTCTACTTTATTGAAAGTAACAAGTTCACGTAAGTATAGACGCTCTATCAACTCTTATCTCCCCAAGAGAGTTTTTCTCTTAGCACAGAAAAGTAATTACGTTCTTTTCTGTGTAAAAGTTTTGCACCTATTTTTGCACCTTGTATCGTCAATACATCTCCCGGATGCATTTCATAATCATCCTGTCCATCTATCACAGCGATAACTTTCTCTTCTGGAGAACTAAGCTCTATAGTAAAGTCAGCAGGTACAACGAGTGGACGTTGGTTACTAAGCGAATGAGCCAAAACAGGTGTCAAAATAAATGCTTGTGTAAGGGGATACATCATAGGGCCTCCAGCAGCAAGGTTATAGGCTGTTGAACCTGTTGGTGTAGAAATAATGAGTCCATCACCTCTATAGGTATTAAACCACTCTCCATCTATAGACGCATTTATCTTTGCCATTTTAGAGATTATTGGTCGTGTGATCACTACATCATTAAAGGCAAAAAACTTTTGCTCTTTACCCTCTTTCGTTTTTACACACCCCTCTATCATCATCCTATCATCTATACGGTATTCGCTCTCAAGAAGTTGTTCAAGGAAGTTATCGACATCTTCTATGGTAATATCTGCTAAAAACCCAAGGGTCCCTGCATTGATACCCACAACAGGTTTATGAAAACCATAACTGCGACGCACCAATGAAAGTAGTGTACCATCTCCGCCAAGAGAAACAAGGAAGTCTGCTTTTTCACACATCTTCTCAAAAGGCAACCCCTCTACCCCTATCATTTCTGCTGAATGCTCATCAATGATAACAGCGATCCCTTTAACTTCAAACTGTGCTTTTATCTTCTCATACAAAGGTTTTATCTCTGGTGCATTTGGTTTGAGTATAAACCCGGCTGTTTTAATCTGTGCTAATTTTTGATTGCTCATTGTTTTCCTATGTATTTAAGAAATATAATTGTTAGGGTATCATAAATGTACTTTAGTGTTTGAAAATATATCATGTTTACACGTATATGCAGCACTTAACTCGTTCCATATCTCCCGATATGTAACGCATACACAAACCAATAAATAAACAAGCTCAAAATAGGTACAATATTTCATGGGAAGAAGCAGATACAAAGTATATGAACCAACACATCCACATTTCGCAACCTGTACCATACTACATTGGTTACCAATATTTACGAGAAAAAGTGCTACCTAACTGGTTCCCACGTTACACGTGGTAACCCGTACTTTATGTAAAATTACTAATTAATTATAGTCCACCGATAGGTGGGAATAAATTTCATTATGTCATAATGTTGTGTAGGCATTTCCACGAACATCGTGGGAATGAAAAAAAAGAAGGGGTATTCTCGAAGATGAAAGTGTTCTTAAAACATTGGATTTTGATCGTATGCTATTGGGTCTTAACCCTATCCACGGCTTCCGCATCCTCCTGCGACAAACCTTTTTCAGAAGTATTCCGCGAAGTCTCTCCGTCGGTCGTGCGGATCTTCTCGGTCGCCATTGATCCGTTCAGCGTAATGGAGCGTGTTCAGCTGGGTGTCGGTACGGGGTTGGTGATCGGCGATGACGGCCATGTCGTAACAAACGCGCACCTCGTTTACGGGGCCAGCGAGGTCATGATCTCGAACGGCAAAGAGGATATGCGGCAAGCTAAGATTGTCGGGGTCGATCCCATTTCAGATCTAGCGATTATCAAGCTGAAAGCCCCGGGGGTCCAGCTTCAGAAAGCGCGACTGGGTGATTCCGGCAAGCTCGCTATCGGAGAGGAGGTATTGGCGGTCGGGTATCCGTTTGGGATCGGCAAGACGGCGACTCGTGGGATCATCTCGGCTATAGAGCGGGTGGTGCCGCTCTCCACCTTCAGTTGGATGATCCCATTTATCCAGACCGATGCGGCGATCAGCCCCGGCAATTCCGGCGGACCGCTGGTGAACCGGTGTGGCAAAATCATCGGGATCAACACCCTTTACGCGGAGAAGGGACAAAATATCAACTTCGCCATTCCGATCGACCTGGTCCGCGAGCTTGTCCCACAACTGATCAAGGAGGGGCGAGTCATCCGGGCATGGCACGGAATCAACGGACGCATCGTCCCGTCTCAGCTGATGTTCACCCTGGGGATCGTGCCGGGCTTCCTGATCGAAACGATCGAACCCGGCAGTCCCGCCGAGAAGATCAATCTGCATGGCGGAACCCTCCCCATCGTGATCGGAGTTCAGGAATACCTCTTGGGCGGTGATGTAATCACCAAGGTAAACGGCGAGCAGTTGACCGACATGGAGACGGTCGCCCGTATCGCACGCTCTCTGAAAGTGGGCGACAAGGTCAAGCTCGAGTATTGGCGCAATGGCAAGCTGCACACCGCCGAGATAATTCTTCCTGAACGGCCGATCCTCCCGGGTGACGTCAGGCGGTTCCGCGAGCGTCGAAGACCCAGATAGAAAAAGCCTAGTCACCCATGAAATATAAGGGGCCAATAGATGAAACAGCTAAGTAAATAATAGGGGACAACAGCGGCTTTTCCTCATTCTCACGGTTTCCGTGGGAACGAGGAAAAAGGAGAGTCTAAAAATGAAAATAGCTGCATTTAACGTCGA